>NZ_JBHIPT010000108.1:0-69227 GCF_042196205.1 Bartonella sp. AP21QHHD
ATTATATCCATCATGCTGTTACTCAAACTATCAAGCATAGCCAATTCTCTCGCAAAAGGCATTACATTTGGACATCTATGGAGACATAGAAACTAGATGAGATAAAAAGCAATGGTTCCCGTAACAGACGCCCTTAATATCCATATGACAAAATAACGAGGATATCCAATCCTAAAGTAAAAAATATTTGCACTGAAATTGAGCTATTTTCATAAATTAAAATGGAATAAAAAAGTAAAATAATTACACACCATGCACTTTACTTTATGTTCAAAATAGGAATAATGACAATAAATATCAGGATGTATATAATAGTAAAAAAGAGTCATATTAAAATGAAGTCGATCATTCTTGTAATTTTGATTGCAAACCTTTTATCGGCTTGTGCATTAGCACCAAAGCTAAAACAGCCCAATGATAGGAACCGCGTGCCTATTAATAAAACAATCCCTGCCGAAANATGATTACCCTTTGGGGAATGATAAATTTAACTCTAACGTCTAACTTTAGTTGGGGTTCTGGAACTCAAGGCTCAACTGTTCAAATTCCTTTTTCAAAAGCAGAATATCTGGAAATTATTAAATTGTTAAAACAACAAATTGAAGAAAACGAAAAGCAGATCGAAAACGCGGAAAAAATCCATCAGTTTATAATAGGGCATAAAGTACTAACATCTACACTAGGAGAAAATTTTAGTTTTTTCTTACCAGTTTCGCCTTTTGTTTACCCAGACCCAAGCACAAACTACCAAACCACATATGTTGGGCACTATAGAGCTGTTTTTCGTCAACTTGTTCTCGACGAGAAAAGGCACGGCTTCCAGAAATTGCCGTATGATAAGATACGCGAAATAATTAATACACGTCTTAAATATAGTGGAATTGTCGAAAAAGCTGTAAGTTTACAAACTTTCAAAGACATAGATAAGCGCTTTAGACAAGTGGAAAGTTTCTTAGAGCAGATTAATAAAACACAAGATCTGAAAGAACTTTTTGATCTGCAAACGCGCATCAAGACCATGTCATCCATGATCCAAAATGAATATACAAAGCTACAAATGGTCAGAAATTTAAGCGATGACGAAGAGACTCTTATCGAACTACAAAAACGTAAATTGTATAGAAAAATTGTAACCTTTTACAACAAAAATATGCCTAAAATAAGATCTAACCAATAAAGCTCTTTACAACATTTGCTTTTTTCATGAAAACAAAAGCCGATGTAGAAGATTCAGTACTATCTGAACAATTCAGAGAGGCACAAAGGTTTTATCAAAGCTAAGATANGGCACATGCAAACAATGTTGATGGAAATCATGTAGGTGGTAACGTGCGGCTAAATCTTTTAAGGGCACAGATTCTTTCGGAATCAGATACTAAACAGAGTTCACCTGCTTCACCGCCACAACCTGCTCTACCAGCGGAATATCGGGAGCTTATTGATCTATTAAAAAAAGGGGAAATTATTGAGCTCTTAAAAAAACAGCTTGCGTTAAAAAAAGAACAACTTTCACAAATAGAAAAAGCCTATCAGGCTATAACAAAGAGTCAGAAAACTGAACCTCAAAAAATAGACTTTTCTAGTTTTTTTCTCAAAGAGCCAGAATCNACTGAATCTAGCTCCAGCAAATGCAGGTGTAAGCGTAACTTTCGAATCCCGAACACCACCTAAGGACCCAACTGTAGACTTACCACCTCCTCCACCGCCACCACCTGCTCTACCAGCGGAATATCTGGAGCTTATTGATCTATTAAAAAAAGGGGAAATTATTGAGCTCTTAAAAAAACAGCTTGCGTTAAAAAAAGAACAACTTTCGCAAACAGAAAAAACCTATCAGGCTATAACAAAGAGTCAGAAAACTGAACCTCAAAAAATAGACTTTTCTAGTTTTTTTCTCAAAGAGCCAGAATCNTAATGATAGGAACCGTGTGCCTATTAATAAAACAATCCCTGCCGAAATCAAGCGAGGAGACAGATGAAAACAAAACAAGCAAAACCAGTGAAAGCCGAACAACTTAGAAGTTATTATGAAGAAAGCCGTGGCTTAGAACGTGATCTTATCAATGAATTTATAAGGTCGCGCAGAACGGCATGGCGTGTCGCGAGTACTGTGGGTCTTTTTGGCTTATTCGGTATGATATGTGGAGTTGTTGGATTTTCTCAACCAGCTCCAACTCCCTTAGTATTGCGCGTTGATAATACGACGGGTGCAGTTGATGTTATCTCAATCATGCGTGAACACGAAGAAAGCTATGGTGAAGTTGTAGATAGATATTGGCTAAACCAATATGTGCTTAACCGCGAAACTTACGACTACGATACTATTCAACTGAACTATGACACAACAGCACTTTTAAGTGCGGCATCTGTTCAACAAGAATATTATAAAATCTATGATGGAGAAAATGCACGGGACAAAGTGCTTTCCAACAATGCACGTATCACAGTTAAAGTACGATCAATCCAGCCTAATGGACTCGGTCAAGCAACTGTACGTTTTACGACTCAGCAACTTGACAGCAACGGTGCTGCTACTGGACCAAAACAGCACCAAATTGCAACAATTGGTTACACCTATGTTGGTGCACCCATGAAATCATCTGATCGATTGCTTAACCCCCTTGGTTTTCAAGTAACAAGTTACCGTTCTGACCCAGAAATACTGTTGAATGATTAAGGAATTGATTGTTATGAAAAAACTTGCGTTCGTTGTTCTATTGTCTTCGTTTTCTTCTCTTTATACGGTACCTGTGCAGGCGCTCAAAAGTCCATCAAATTCACAATATGATCATCGCATTCGCTATATAACATATAACGAAGCCGATGTGGTTCAAATTGAAACAGTTCTTGGTGTGGCAACACATATTATTCTTGAAGAAGGTGAACAGTACATAACTCATGCCTTTGGCGATTCTGAAGCCTATGCCTTTGCTCATAAAGGGCGGCATATTTTTATTAAACCAAAAGCAGAACTTGCCAATACCAATCTCATCGTTGTAACCGACAAACGGAGTTATAAATTCCGACTACAATTTCGGAATGACCGTGCGGGATCAACATATGAATTGGCTTTCCATTATCCCGATTCAAACGATGAAAAGTCAGAAGAAAACAATCGGCGCCTTGCGATTGAACGTGGTTTTCACCAAAGCGTCAACGGCTATAATCTCAGTTATACCATGAGTGGTCACCAAGATATTGCTCCGATAAATGCTTGGGACAATGGGCGTATTACTTACTTTAAATTTCCCGCTAACATGGATATGCCATCGATTTATGTCGTAGATGCTGAAGGTAATGAAAGCTTAATACCACGCACCGTTATCGGCAGTTCTAATGATATTATCGCCGTTCATAAGGTCAATCCTAAATGGCTTATACGGCTTGGTAAACGCGCTCTAGCTGTTTTTAATGAAGCCTATGACCCCAATGGCGTACCAAACACAACAGGGACAGTATCTTCGGTGGTTTATCGTATCAATAAAGGAGGAAAATGATGTTTGACAATAAGGAAGGAGAGGGAAAAGGTACAAAACTGGACAACGTCGAACAAAAACATATTGAAGGTACCTATGGAGGGTCCGAACTAGGTTCTGAACGTCGTCCAACAATTCCAGGTACCCGTGCATTGTTAATGGTAGGACTTATTGTCATAGTAGCGATACCGATTGCCTTGACTTGGAAAGCTTTTAAAATGCGTAATACCGTGGAGGTTGAGGAAGAAAAACCACAACAAATAGTACAGCAAATTATACCAAACTATGTCCCTCGGATTATAGAAGAGCCAAAGATTGTAGAAGAAGCAGAAAAATCAACACAAACAGAAGATTCAAACTTGGATATTCCACCGGCATTGAGTAAACTTCTTCAAACAGCCATTCCTCCACATATGCTCCAAGATTCTGAAGAATTAGCACGCAAACGTATGCTCAGTTCTAGCCTTAACAACGGTGGTAGCGAAGGATCTACAGATACAAATAATAAAGCATCGAATAATGATAGAGGTAATGGCGTATTATTTGATAACCTTCAGCCCGTGCGTTTAGGTCAATCACATGCGATGCAACTTCGTAACCGTGACTTTTTGATTACACAAGGAACGCAAATAGATTGTACGTTAGAAACAAAAATCATTACATCACAACCCGGAATGACGACGTGTCATTTAACACGCGATATTTATTCCACGAGTGGACGTGTTGTTTTGCTTGACCGTGGTTCTAAAGTCGTTGGTTTTTACCAAAGTGGCATACAACAAGGACAAACGCGCGTGTTTGTGCAATGGTTACGCATTGAAACGCCTTCTGGTGTTGTTGTCAATCTTGACTCACCAGGCACAGGTCCTCTGGGTGAAGCGGGTATTGGTGGCTGGGTTGACAGACATTTTTGGGAACGATTTGGTAGTGCAATTATGGTAAGCATTATCGGTGATTTAGGAGAATGGGTAAGAGGAAAAGTTGGTAAAAGCAGCAAAGAAAATAAAGATAACTCACAAAATAAAGGAGCTCAGAATGCTGAATCTATAGCAATCGATGTTCTTCAAAATTCCATCAATATCACACCAACACTTTACAAAAACCAAGGCGAACGAGTAAATATTTTTGTTGCTCGTGATCTGGATTTCAGCGATGTCTACAGTCTCGTCACACGTTAACTCGATACAAAAAGATCAAGCAGTTTTTCAGCTTCTGCAACCGCTTGATTGTTTTTTAGAAGATCCCACGATCACTGAATTATCGATTTGCCGCCCCTGTGAAGTATGGACGAAAAGCTTTAAGGGTTGGCAAGTACATAGCGTACCAGAGTTAACAACCACTTTTTTGCAAACGCTTATTACAGCTATTATCGTTTATAACGGTATGGCTCCTAGAAGTATTAATTATGTGCTCTTGCCTGGTGGACAACGTGGTACAATTATACAAACACCAGCTGTTGTTGATGGTGCTCTTTCCTTTGTAATTCGTAAACATTCTCTCATAGTTAAAACGTTAGAAGAACTCAAAGAAGAAGGGGCATTTGACGATTTTTCTGATGTAAGTTTTAATAAGCCTTCAGCAAAAGAAGCCAATAACTTGTTATCGAGGCAGGACTTCACACGGTTGGAACCATTTGAAGTTCAACTCTTACAAAGTAAACGTGAGGGAAAAATTCTTGAATTTTTGAAAGAATGCGTCCTTCACAAACGCAACATTATTATTGCAGGCAAAACAGGATCTGGTAAAACAACATTTGCGCGCTCTTTAATTGAAAAGGTCCCTGTAGAGGAGCGTATTATCACAATTGAAGATGTTCATGAGCTTTTTCTACCCAATCATCCCAATCATGTACATATGATTTATGGTAACAATGTAGGCCGTGTTTCAGCTGAAGAATGCCTAGATGCGTGTATGCGTCAGTCGCCTGACAGAATTTTTCTCGCTGAATTGCGAGGCAATGAAGCATGGGAATATCTCAATTCGCTCAACACTGGTCATCCCGGATCGATTACAACAACGCATGCCAACAGCGCTTTGCAAACATTTGAGCGATGTGCCACCTTGATTAAAAGATCAGAAATTGGCCGGCAACTCGAGTTAGAAATGATAAAAATCGTTCTCTATACAACAGTTGACGTAGTGTTGTTCTTTAAAGATAGAAAACTCTCTGAAGTCTTTTACGACCCGATTTTTGCTAAATCAAAAATCGCTTAAGGGGAGCTTCCTCTCTCGGTAATATGAAGCAAACAAAAATAGCCGTAACTAATTGTTACGGCTATTTATTTAACTTTTCCTATTCTCTTTGCTTCTCCAATGGATTTTCTACACTCTTCATGAAGAAAAAAAGAAAAAAGTTAATAGACAACAACTCTACGAGAAAACCAAATTATACATAAGGCTCTCTTTATTCTCTTGCCTTTGATCATTCTTTCCATTTACCTTTTGAAAAAGTATCTTTGATGCAAAAAAGAAAAAATAGCTGCAAAATAAATATTTAAACAAAAGAAAAGAATAAATTTTGATTCGCCTATCAATGAAAGCTTCGTAAAATAGGTACTTTCGATCATCACAAATAATTATCGTCATCAAGACCAAAACTTATCGTTTAAAAATTCTAAGCACTATTTTCAAGTGATTAATAAATATGTTTTTTAACCAAACAATCTCCAAATACGGAAAACCTCATACGAAATAAATTATCATTTCGATTTAGCATCCATAAACCACGTTCTATTTGGTAATAAAAAGTATAGTGGTATATAGACGTCTTCTTCGGACGAAGAAAGATTCTTAACCTCCAGTTGTTCGTAAACAACCAAATTTCTCTTAAGAAAGCTTTGCTAACCATATCACGTGGCTTATGTCCCTCTCCTAAAGATGATATCCATAGACTACATAAGGTAAGCTCTACTCTGAATATTCCTGCTCTCTTCTCTGCACCACAAAAGGCAAAAATTCCTAAAAGAACAGATCTACAATCACTCTTCTTAAGATGCATCACATTGTCTTATAAAGAGTGTTCATTATTTTGCGTGTTGGATAAAAGATCTTAGTACCGTAGGATTCTCTCATTTCAAAGCTGTTTATTAACCAAAACCATGTCTCTTGCACATTATAAGTAAATAAAGCCGTATAGAATGAAACTGTACAAAAAAGCACTAAAAATGCCTTTTATAAACCATCCAAAATGCCAAAAATTGTCACAACATTGGGAGTTTGCAAAGTGTCTAATGGCGCCCAACTTGTTCTTTTATGAAGTGTAAAAATGGAGATGCTCTATAAATTTTATATTATTCATCGGGGCTTTACCATTATACCATCCACGAACTCTGTAGTGAAATAAGCTTAGGCACCTTAAAGAAAGGTTTCTTAAAAACAAGCGTGCAAATTGACAAGCAAAGTGTATTTGGTTCGGGGCGTTCTGTTTTACATAAGGGTTTTGATCTTATTAAAGAACGAGAGAAACAAAAGCGTGAAGCAATGCGTAATCTCTATTATTTAAAAGACATTACTCTAGATGCTTTTAAAAGTCGTAAAGCAGAATTTAAAAATGATGCTAAAAATGGAAACTTGTTTGCACCTTTACAGCTTCATATTCTCCTCAAATTAGGAGGCTGTATAGCGACTTTCAAAGATTACGCCAACAGAGATACATAATACTCTTAACTCCCATCTGATAAGTGAAAGCTGCAACAGCAAAAGCTCTTTTAGAAAAACAACGCCATAAAGTCATTAATAAACCGGCAATGAATTGGAGAAATGTTCCAGATTTTTATCAAACACTCTGCAAAGCAACAATAATGATACAACTGGCTTTGCATCTGCTTATTCTTACAGGTGTTCGTACCCATCTCTTGCATCAATTCGTGAAGATCAGATTGAAGAGGATATATGAACAATTCTTGGCTCGAGAATACGAACGGTCTGCGTGATACTACAGGAGATTTCGCATGCCATTATGATCACAAATATTAAAAATTTTAAAATAAGCACGCTTGTTTTTTCGCAATGATTTCTGTTTTCTGTAACCGGTCGTAGTCCTTATTAATGTGAATTTCCTATCACAATATATAAGAGAGATTAGACTAAAAACCTGTCCACGTAGATTTCGCTCTCATTTACGTAATTGGCTAACAGACTCCACCTATCACACCTCAAAGGACGAAGCCTCTTAACACGCAAACTAATCTGCAAACAATCCGCCCCCTCGCCTAGCAGATTTCACCTTCTAACCACTCTAATTACCACATCCTAAATACGATAGTGTTTTATGGCACAACAGAATAAATACCAAAACAATGACTGATTATACCGTTAATACTTGGACACCTCTTTTTCATGTTAAGAAATATCTTTTATGCTGAAAAATAAAAAACACTTTTACTGCTTAAACAACTTTCTTAGGCATACATACAAGAACAATGAAATACCCTAACATAATAAATAAGATCTAAACCTAGAAATCTCTATTTTTTATAGATAAAAACATATAAAATCAAAACCTCCGAAACTCGTCAAAATACAACATATTTTCTTTGATTATTGAATTTATTCAACTCAAACGAACCTACAAACACCGCTTATTCCACATTCGCAACATGTGTTCTTAGAATTCTTACTATCGTTTTCTAAATTTTTAGAGAAACCTATAAATTTGCTATTTTTCAAACGTCTTATCTGCTCTTTAATGAATTTAAATCTATGACGTTACAATAATTTTAAATTACTTCCCCCTGAACTGTATGATCTATCTCTACAATAGATAGGGATTTTACGTTCTCCATTTTTTAAGAACTATAAATTTTGTTTTTTAATGCTATTAACAATCCAATCTTTAAAATAAAAAATATGACCTTTAAATATATAAATGATGTTATCAAAAATTCCTAATCCTGAATATTCGCAATGTTTTCGATATTATAATAAACGTATCGTAAAATGACAAACTGTCATAATGATCACTTCTTTGTATTTCATATGAATAATTTACATGCGTTATAATATTTGTATCAGCATTTATTTTTTGTGCTATATTTATACAGAGTGATCTTTTTTATAAAAAATGATCAATTGAATCTGCGTCAAAGTATAAATTATGATGCGAATTTAATAAAAATAAAAACACATGGCATATTGATTTTATTGTTTTTACATAGAATGCTATTTAAAGTATAGTTTACTCGAAAGACTAATGCCTTTTTAAAGGCAATAATAACTATACTAACCGCCTTATAGAAGCCAATAAATTTTTAGAGATTAAGCCTCAAAGAGGCACAAAAAACACGCACAATTTTCTATTTTTCTTTTTACTGTTCATTAATCGGTTAATTTTCAAAGATAATATTCAACTATGAGTTTTCTACTCAGCCATTGCAAGAATTGCTTAAATTTTTAGGGATTACTTCACTTTTAGAATGATGATAGCTACTGCGCCCCCCATAAGCAGCCGATCTTCTTTTAGAGATTTAATTGCTAAAAGGAGATACAATTTCCCACCTTGCGCTTTATTTTGATCAATCAGTAAATTTTCAAAGGCGGCGTTCAACCATGAGTTTTTTAATTTCAGCAATCGCTTTCGCTGGATTTAATCCCTTTGGACAAGTTTGCGCACAATTCATAATCGTATGGCAACGATAAAGGCGGAAAGGATCTTCTAAATTATCAAGACGTTCACCACACATCTCATCACGTGAATCCGCAATCCAGCGATAAGCTTGAAGCAAAACAGCGGGCCCCAAATAACGATCACCGTTCCACCAATAACTTGGACATGAAGTCTGACAACACGCACACAAAATACATTCATAAAGGCCATCGATTTTTTGGCGATCGGAGTGACTTTGTAACCATTCTTTTGCAGGTTCAGGAGAAACTGTTTGCAACCAAGGCTCAATGACTCGGTGTTGTGCATAAAAACGCTTTAAATCAGGAACCAAATCTTTAACAACCGGCATGGAAGGCAACGGATAGACCTTAATGGGATGTTTTACATCATCCATCCCTTTGGTACAAGCTAATGTATTGGTTCCATCAATATTCATCGCACATGAACCACAGATGCCTTCACGGCATGATCGACGAAGTGTCAAAGTTGGATCAATATGGTTTTTAATAAACAAAAGCCCATCAAGAATCATAGGACCACAAGCAGAACGATCCACATAATAAGTATCTAAATGAGGATTTTCCTCATCATCAGGCGACCAACGATACACGTGAAATTCCGTCAGCTTTGTAGCACCTTCAGGTTTAGGCCAAACCTTTCCCGGTTTTACTTGAGAATTTTTGGGAAGCTTAATTTGTACCATATTTCATTCTCCCCTTAATAAACCCGTTTTTTAGGTGCAATGCGCTTTAAATCGATCCCACCATCAGCTTCAGATGTTAACGGGTCCACATGGACAGGTCGATATGATAATGTCACCTTACCCTCTTTTGACAAATGTGAAATCGTATGTTTACGCCAGTTTTTATCATCACGCTCTGGATAATCTTCACGAGCGTGAGCGCCACGGCTTTCTGAACGTGCTTCGGCAGAATGAACAGTCATGATTGCATTCGCCATGAGATTTTCAAGCTCTAATGTTTCAACCAAATCAGAATTCCATATCAGAGAACAATCTGTGACTTTGAGATCCGACAATTCCCCCCAGATTTTATTCATCCGTTGACATCCCTGTTTCAAAGAATCTTCTGTACGGAAGACTGCTGCATCTTCTTGCATCGTGCGTTGCATTTTTTCACGCAATACAGCTGTTGGTATTGCCCCTTGTGCAAAACGTAAACGATCAAAACGCGCTATAATTTCGTCAACAGCTTCTTCATTGATGGGTGGAATTTCTGCATTCCGATCAATAACTTCACCCGCGCGAATGGCAGCAGCACGACCAAACACCACAAGATCAATTAATGAATTTGACCCCAAGCGATTAGCACCATGAACAGAAGCACATCCTGCTTCTCCTACCGCCATCAGCCCTGGTTGAATACGATCAGGCGAATCAGCCGTTGGATTGAGAACTTCCCCGTAGTAATTGGTAGGAATCCCACCCATATTATAATGAACCGTTGGCAAGATGGGGATAGGCTCTTTTGTTACATCCACCCCTGCAAAAATCCGTGCTGATTCTGAAATCCCTGGTAAACGCTCATGCAAGATTGCAGGATCAATATGATTGAGAACCAAATGAATATGATCCTTCTTAGGTCCAACGCCACGCCCTTCACGAATTTCAAGTGTGATACAACGCGAAACCAAGTCACGTGAAGCCAAATCCTTAAAGGAAGGTGCATAACGCTCCATAAAGCGTTCACCTTCAGAATTGATTAAATAGCCTCCTTCACCACGAGCTCCTTCTGTAATTAAGCAGCCAGAACCGTAAATCCCTGTCGGATGGAATTGCACAAACTCCATATCCTGAAGTGGCAATCCAGCACGTGCGATCATTCCACCACCATCACCCGTACAGGTATGCGCCGATGTCGCAGAAAAATAAGCGCGTCCATAACCACCGGTTGCAAGAACAACCATTTTGGCAGAAAAACGATGTATTGTACCATCATCGAGATTCCATGCCACAACCCCCGTACAAACCCCATCCGTCATGATGAGATCGAGTGCAAAATATTCAATAAAAAATTGCGCATTATGCTTTAAGCTTTGTCCATAAAGCGTATGCAAAATGGCATGGCCTGTACGGTCAGCTGCTGCACAAGTACGCTGAACAGGTGGACCTTCACCAAATTGTGTCGTATGTCCACCAAAAGGACGCTGATAAATTTTGCCTTCTTGCGTTCGCGAAAAAGGAACGCCATAATGTTCTAATTCATACACAGCAGCAGGAGCATTACGCACCAAATATTCCATTGCATCGGTATCGCCCAACCAATCAGAACCTTTCACGGTATCATATAAATGCCACTGCCAATTGTCAGGTCCCATATTTGAAAGCGATGCAGCAATTCCCCCTTGTGCTGCAACCGTATGTGAGCGCGTTGGAAAAACCTTCGTAATACAAGCTGTCTTTAATCCTTGTTCTGCCATACCCAGTGTCGCACGTAATCCTGCACCACCTGCCCCAACAACAACAACATCAAATTTATGATCCACAGTGCGATAAGGGGCGTTACCTGCTTTAGCACCCAGAGATGATCCTGTACCCGCCATACTTGTTTAACCCCCTAATGCAATTTTCAAAAGAGAAAAAATAATGATACCACCTATGAGAAAACAAAATAAAATATTTAACGTCAAAAAGAATATCCGAAAACCTTCACGTGGAATATAATCTTCAATCACTACCTGCATACCAAGTTTCATATGATAAAGGACCGAAAAAGTCATCAATCCCATCAAAATAGCAACAATAGGATGTGCAAGTCTTGCACGCACAATACTATAATCCTTGCCCACAAGCGAAAGAATAAGAACAATAAAAAATATCAAAAGTGGTAGATTGATAAACCCCGTCAAACGTTCTAGCCAAAAATGCTCTGTTCCTTCATGAGCACTGCCACGCCCCCGTACTTTTCCAAGTTCCGTTCGAAAATCTTTTTTCATGTCTCTTTTCACCCCCAGCTAAACAACGGTATATCCAATAATCCAAATCGCAAAAGTAACAATAAGAGAAATAAACACTGTCGCCCAAGCAGTGACTGTTGCCTTTTCTTTTGCCAAAAGGCAAGGCTTCAGATCCCAAACAATGTGGCGAACACCACCAACCATGTGATGAACCCCTGCCAAAGTATAAAGAAACAAAATACACAATCCAAACCAAGAACTATAAATTTCGTAAACTGTTCTAAATGTCTCCTCGCCACACGCAATAGCAATTAACCAAACAGCAAGAAAAACCGTTCCAACATAAAGTGCCATACCCATAATGCGGTGTGCAATGGACATGGCCATAGTAATTGTCCAACGATAAATACTTATATGAGGGGAACGAGGGCGCTCTTTTATCCTAGTTGTCTCTATCATAAAATATCCTGACCTAGTTTATCATAAAATATCCTGACCTGGTTTTTGCAACCGCAATGAACGAGAAAGTTCGCGCAAAACGACTAAACATACTCTCTCGTTTTTACTTGTTTGGCATCTCAAGATACCGATATTACAGGTCGGTTGTCTCAAATAACGGATTAAAGGTCACGCATAAAAAAACCGATTACTCCCCGGATATGATCCGCAAAACTCGCCTTAATCTAATACACTTTTATCTTCACGTCAAAGGTCTAAAATCTTTTCCAAATATAAACAGACATTTTTTCAGATTAAACTTATCCTTTTGAGTATCCACGATATATGCAATGGTCTCTTAAATTGCACCCATGATTAAGAATAAAAAGAGGAAAAATTGATAGATTAAACATTTTTATGTCCCCTCCAAGCCTTTTAAAAGGCAAAACGAATCAAGAAAGACACAAATAAGCGGCATAAAAGCCGCTTTTGCATAAAGTTTAGCCGATATAATCTTTACTCAGAAACTTGCTTTTCAACATCTGTGCTGACAGATGCTGCTTCTACTTTCTCAACAACCTTTTCAGCTTTTTTCCGATAATCTCTCTTTTCAGCGATACGTGCAGCTTTACCTCTCAAGCCACGTAGATAATAGAGTTTTGCACGGCGCACTTTACCACGGCGCACCAGCTCAACACCTTCAATCAAAGGAGAATAAACAGGAAATACCCTCTCCACCCCTTCGCCATAAGAAATCTTGCGTACTGTAAAGGTCTCATTCAACCCACCGCCTGAACGCGCAATACAGACACCTTCATAAGCCTGAACACGCGTCCGTGTACCTTCTGTCACACGCACCATAACACGGACTGTATCTCCTGGCTGAAATGCTGGAAATTGGCGCTTTTCTTCAATTTTTGCACATTGTTCAGCTTCAAGCTGTGCGATAATATTCATTTCTTTTATCCTTCATGTTCTTTATCGAACAGTCAGAGCGCTCAACTCTTACCAAAAAAGCCTTTATTAAGAATAAGGAGCTCTTTAGGCTATGTCTTACACAGGAGCGAATACACCATTCCTTCATTTTAATTTTGGAACTACAGAAAACCTTTTATAAAAAACTCTCTAAAAAGAGAGCCATGCAATACACCACCTTATCATATGAATCAAGTTTTCTGATGATTTTTATTATAACGCGCATAAAGATCAGGGCGACGTTGACGTGTTAACAATTCGGCTTGGCTTTGACGCCAATCTGCGATCGCTTTGTGATGACCTGAGAGCAATACAGGCGGAATACCCCGCCCTTCGAAAAGAGAAGGGCGGGTATATTGCGGATGTTCCAGCAAGTCATTTTCAAAACTTTCACACCTTGCAGAAGCTGCATTCCCCATCACTCCAGGCAGAAGACGTATAATAGCATCTAAGATAACCAATGCGGCTGTTTCACCCCCTGAAAGAATATAATCACCAATAGAGACTTCTTCTAGTTCTCGTGCCTCTATGACTCGCTCATCAACCCCTTCAAAACGTCCACAAACTAACGTTACACCCGTATCACGAGCCAAGCTATGCGCGTAAGCTTGGTCAAAAGGACGCCCACGTGGACTCATCAACAATCTTGGCGAATCCTGTGGACAGCAATCAAGAGCAGCCGCCAATACATCCGCCCGCATTACCATACCAGCTCCCCCACCAGCAGGTTTATCATCAACGCTATGGTGTTTGTCTAAAGCAAAATCCCTAATCTGTACCGTCTCCAGTGACCAAATTCCACGCTCTAAAGCTTGCCCTGCTAAAGAATACCCTAAAAAACCAGGAAACATTTCAGGATAAAGGGTTAAAACGCGCGCCTGAAATTTCATTTTATTTCTTATCCTTATTTTCTTAAACAGACTCTTAATAGCAAAAATAGCACAAACAAGACTTTTAACGCTATAGCGTTAATCTGAGTCTTCTTGATCTGCGCCATATTTAATACGATCCTTCTAAATACTTGCACTAAAAAAGACTCTAAAAATTCAGGACTATTTCGAGATAAAGTGCTTACAATATCTGCTCAAAAGAGCATTTTTAATATTTTCACACATTCCACTTTTTATTGACGAAATTCATCTGTTGTTTTTTACCTTCATCTTTATTTTTAGATTCAAGCTATTTCCTTTTTATCATTGTCTCCCCCATCAATTAAACCAGCGGCCATGGGATCAACAACAAGAAAACCAGAATCCATACAAATTTCTGGTACCGCCGCCTTACTAAAGGGAATAAGAACTCTTTTACCTGTATTCAAACGTATTTCAAGCAAATCACCAGCCCCGAAATTAAAAAAACCACACACTTCACCTAAGATTTTCCCCCCACAATCTTGGACACACAAGCCTATTAAATCGACTTGATAAAACTCATCCTCCATCAAATCATCAATTAATTGATCACGCGTCACATAAAGGCGAATCCCTTTTAAAGACTCAGCCGCATTACGATTTTCTACCCCTTTAAAACGTACAATCGCCTTATTTTTTTGTATGCGAAGAGTTACAATTTCATAAGAACGCCCCATATCATCATAAAGAGTGCTGTAAAACTTGAAACGCTGTGGCTCAGCACTTAGAATTTTAACAAAAACATCTCCTTTTATACCATGAGGCATACCAATAATGGCAAGATAGACTTTATTTTTAAGCTTTTCTTTATTATACTTCATGCAAAAATATTATCTCTCAAAAATGAACCCTTCAATCTTATAGTTTTCTATTCAATCTTGTTGCCATATGAGACAATCTTCTAAAAGACCTTTCTTGGTAACAAAAAACAAATTAATAAAGGAGAAAGTCTTATGGCAAATATTATGCTATTTTACAAAGATATCACACCAATCAACAAAATTTCCCATAAAAATCTAAAATTTGCTCCTCCAACTGATATGTCTTTTGCCAAGGATACTCATTGGGTTCCTTTAGCAAGTACTGAATATTTTCAAGCAGCGCTAGACTATCCTATTTTATTTATGTGCGCCGAAGATGAACAAAAAAAACGGCACTACACATCCGCAGCTCTTGTCGGTCTTTCTAATGACGAAAATGACTATATCGCTTCTGATAAAAGTTGGAAAAACAATACTTATGTTCCAGCTTTTGTCCGTCGCTATCCTTTTGTTTTGGCACAAATTAGCAATGAAAAAGAACTTTCTGTCTGCTTTGATCAACAGTCCGGTATGTTTAATGAAGTTGCAGGAACAGAACTTTTTAATTCCGATGGCTCTATTTCTCCTTTTATGGAAGAACGTATTCGCTTTCTTGAAAGTTTTAAAATCGCTATGGAGAAAACCTCTGAGTTTATTGATGCTCTTGTAGAAATGGATCTTCTAAGCCAAAAATCCATCAATGTGAAAAACGATAAAGGTCTCTCAGCGCAATTGGAACATTTTTGGGTTGTTGATGAAGAAAAATTGAATAAATTATCAGCAAGCCAACTTGCCAAGCTTCATAAAAATGGCTTTTTAGGATTAATTTTTGCGCATTTGATGTCAACACACAATCTTGTGAAAATACTCTCTCTCAAAGGTGAAAAGCAACTTATCAATCGTGAAGAGCAACCCCAAAACAAGAATGGTCATTCTAACGATGAAAAATCTAAAAAGAAAGAAACTCTCAACTAGATAATGCCTATCAAAAACGACAAGAGAAAAGATGAAAATATTCCTCTTATTCCAGCAGACCATGCAATTTTAAAAGCAAGGAAAAATTGGTTAGAGTGTCTTACCCAAACACGTCGTATGTCAGCACAAACAGTGCAAGCCTATGAACGTGATACGCGGCAATTTTTGTCTTTTCTCTGTCAGCACTTAAATCATACACCAACCCTTACAGATCTTTCTCATTTACGCATCAGTGACTTGCGTGCTTATCTTGCTTATCGGCGTACAAACAATGTAAGTGCGCGCTCTTTAAGCCGAGGGGTGGCAGGCATCCGTTCTTTTTTCAAATACTTATCACGTGAAGGAATCGTCAATGTTCCCGCGGCTCAACTTATCCGAAGCCCCAAACACCCCAAATTGCTCCCAAAACCTTTAGCGATAAAATCAGCACTTCACATAGTCAAACAAGAAAATCAACTGGAAAATGAACCTTGGATTAGCGCTCGTAATGCTGCTGTCCTCATGCTTCTCTATGGCTGTGGAATGCGAATATCAGAAGCCTTAAGCCTCACACCAGAACAATTTTCTGATCCTAAAAAAACAAGTTTATTTATAACAGGAAAAGGCGGCAAAACACGCCTTGTTCCTCTCATCAAAATTGTTTACGAAGCTGTACAAAATTATCTCAAATGTTGCCCATATCCTTTATTGGATAACCAACCCATATTTCGTGGGGCGCGAGGCGGTCCCCTACAGCCCGCCATTATTCAGAAAACTGTACGCAACTTACGAGCAAGCCTTGGTTTACCAGAAACTGCAACGCCTCATACACTGCGCCATTCTTTTGCCACCCATCTTTTATCACGGGGGGGAGATTTACGCACGATTCAAGAACTTCTTGGGCACACTAGTCTTTCCACCACACAAATCTATACCCACGTCGATACAGACCATTTGTTAAAAATCTATCAAAAGGCCCATCCCCGTTCCTAAAAACGTCTCATCAAAAAATTAGAGTGTTTCAACCTCAAGTGCCAAAGCATGAACACAAGTAGCTAACTCTTCTTGTAAAACTTTATAAATCGCTCGATGTATTTCTACGCGTGTCATATTAGAAAAAGAAGAAGATAAAATTTTCACTCGAAAATGTGTTTCTCCTTTACCATCAAAAGCATGTTCATTATGAGGATGCCCCTCATGAAGATGACTTTCGTTAATCACTTCAAGCTTTTGCGGATGAAAAGCATCCTGAAGCTTTCTCTGAATTATTGTTTCTATAAACATTTTTCATTCCTCAAACAAAATGAACGTGCAAAGATACACCTTTTTCATAATAGAATAAGTGTGAAAACAAATTTTTCAAAAGTCAATTCTTGTAAAATTAATCAATTTTGCATAAACCAATAATATGACAATAACATCTAAATTATTCGATTCAATTCGCATAAGCTCAAATAAAAAACAAAAAGCTGAGCCAGAAGCACAACAGTGTCAGTGGGAAGGTTGTGAAAAAACAGGGTCCCATAAAGCACCAGCAGGTCGAAATCACGAAGGACAATATTTATATTTTTGTATTGAACACGTACGCGCCTATAATAAAAATTTTAATTACTTCTCTGGTCTTAGCAATAAAGATATCGCAAAATTTCAAAAGGATGCTCTCACAGGACATCGTCCGACATGGCCTACAGATCTGAGCAATGGTACATCGAAAAAAACAGCCGCGAATTATGCAAAGATTCGCTCTGGCACAGCTGCCTATCAAAATCGCATGCGCGATCCCTTCACGCTTTTTACTGGGCAGCATTCAAGCAATAAGTTCTCACGAAAATTAAAGCCCTTAGAAGCAAAAGCTTTTGATACACTGGGACTACAGGCAAACGCTTCAGCAGAAGACATCAAAATGAAATATAAAGAGTTGGTAAAAAAGCACCATCCTGATTCCAATGGTGGTAATCGTGCTTCAGAAGAGCGCTTTCGTGATGTTTTACATGCTTACAATTTGCTAAAAAAGTCTGGTTTGTGCTGAAAACATGCGCTTATATGAGTCTATTTTCATTTAGACCATCATTATTTGCGCAAAATGTTACTTTTTTTGCAAAACATTATAGAATACGTAAAAAAATCTTTCTTCAATATCTAAGGCTCTCATTATAGAGCATTGCATAAATACTTTAACTCTTGTATCGTTTCTAATGAATAAATAGCGTCCTCTCCCTTCCAGAAACATAATGACAAATCTTACCGTTGAAAATTTGCCCGATATTACACTTTGTGCTTGCGATCTATTTCATATTGAAACAGATCTGAAAGTCCCTGCTTTTAGCACAAAAAGTCCCCATGTTCCTGATATCGATCCTGATTATCTTTTTGATCAGCAAACAACTTTAGCGATTCTCGCAGGTTTTACCTTTAACCGCCGTGTAATGGTTTCTGGCTATCACGGTACAGGGAAATCAACGCATATTGAACAAGTTGCTGCACGTCTTAACTGGCCTTGTCTTCGAATTAATCTCGATAGTCATGTAAGTCGTATCGATCTTGTAGGAAAAGATGCTATCGTTTTAAAAGATGGCTTACAAATCACTGAATTTAAAGAGGGCATTTTGCCATGGGCTTATCAAAATAATATTGCTCTTGTTTTCGACGAATATGATGCGGGGCGTCCCGATGTTATGTTTGTCATCCAACGCGTTCTTGAAACCTCTGGAAAACTAAGCTTACTTGATCAAAGCCGTGTCATCTCTCCACACCCAGCATTTCGTCTTTTTGCAACGGCAAACACCATTGGTCTTGGTGATACAACCGGTCTCTATCATGGTACCCAACAGATCAATCAAGCTCAAATGGACCGCTGGTCTATTGTTACGATACTCAATTATTTACCCCATGATAAAGAGGTTAATATCATTTGTTCAAAGGTCAAATCTTTTCAAACGGCTGAGGGAAAAAAGACAATTTCACAAATGGTTCATGTTGCTGATATGGTACGCCAATCTTTTATCAATGGAGATCTTTCAACTGTCATGAGTCCACGTACCGTCATTACTTGGGCAGAAAATACAACAATTTTTCAAGATGTCGGCTTTGCCTTCCGATTAACCTTTCTCAATAAATGTGATGAACTCGAACGTGCCACTGTTGCAGAATTTTATCAACGCGCCTTTGGACAAGAGCTTCCCGAATCACTCATTCATGGTGTTTCGCCTTAAGGAATCTGTCACTCATGGCTACCGATATTGGCGACAACAAAAATCCGGCAAAAGATTCTTCCAACAACACTCTTAATGCTGAAGCTTTTAAAAAAGCACTTTCCACCTGTATGCGTGCGATTGCAGGCACAAACAACCTTGAAGTTTCCTTTAGTCATAACCGACCATCTTTAAGCGAAAGTTGCGCGCGTTTACCAGAATTACCTCAATACGCAACGAATAAAGACATCACTATTACCCGCGGACTAGGTGATTCCATGGCTCTGCGCAAAGCATGGCATGACAACCGCATTCACATGCAATTTTCTCCACCAGAATCAGAAGCACGTGCTATCTTTGATGCCCTCGAACAAACACGTGTTGAAGCAATTGGTACTTTAGCCATGGAGGGACTTGCAAAAAATCTTGATGTCATGCTCGCCGATAAATACAAAAGAGCCCATTATCATAAAATTAGCAACCAAAGTGAAGCCCCCATCCAAGAAGCGATTGCACTTTTATTGCGTGAAAAAATAACAAAGCGCGCAGCTCCAAGAGAAGCGGGTTCTGTCTTAGAATTGTGGCGTAAAGAACTCGAACAAAAAGCAGCATCACAACTCAATGAACTCCCACATCATATTTACAACCAACAAGCTTTTGCACAGATTGTTCGCCAAATGCTTGTTACACTCAAAATGACAGTGCAACAAGCTGAAGCTTCTAACAGTGAAAACAATAAAAAATTAAAAAATGCGTGTGAACCTCAAGACCAAAGAGAAGAAGAGAGTAAAAACAAAAAACACGCTCAAAGTGAAGAACAAACCAGCACTGAACAAGAAAGTGATGTGCAAGATGATGGAAAAACACAAGCGACACAATCAAACAACAATGATCAAGCTGACGGCGAGCAAAAAAATGGACCTTGGCAAGAAAAGCCGAGCAAACCCAAACACCTTTTTTCTGATTCGGAACAAATGGAAAGACTTGGCAATTATAAAATCTTCACCCGTCAATTTGATGAAATTTTGGAAGCAACAGATTTTTGTTCTGAAAACGAGTTAGATCACTTACGCCGTTATCTTGATAAGCAAATCAATCATCTCCAAAACATCGTTGGACGTTTAGCAAACCGTCTCCAGCGCCGCTTGATGGCGCAACAAAATCGCAACTGGAACTTTGACCTTGAAGAAGGATATCTTGATACAACACGGCTTCCACGTCTAATTATTGACCCCATGCAACCCCTTTCTTTTAAAATGGAAAGCAACACCCAATTTCGGGACACAGTTGTTTCACTCCTCATTGATAATTCTGGCTCAATGCGCGGACGCCCCATTAGCGTTGCTGCAAGTTGTGCTGATATTTTGGCACAAACTCTTGAACGTTGTGGTGTCAAAGTTGAAATTTTAGGTTTTACCACCAAAACTTGGAAAGGGGGAAAATCGCGCGAACAATGGCTTACCCAAAACAAACTCCATAATCCTGGACGCCTCAATGATTTATGCCATATCATCTATAAAAGTGCTGATACCCCATGGCGTCGCGCACGACGCAATTTAGGTTTAATGATGCAAGAAGGATTATTAAAAGAAAATATCGACGGAGAAGCTTTGATTTGGGCTCATCAACGCCTTTTATCACGGCGTGAACAACGTCGCATCCTCATGGTCATTTCTGATGGTGCTCCTGTTGACGATTCGACACTATCGGTCAACTCCAGCAATTATTTAGAAAAACACTTACGCGCAGTGATTCAAGAAATCCAAACACACTCCCCTATCGAACTCATTGCCATTGGAATTGGTCATGACGTCACACGTTATTATCAACGTGCTGTAACAATTATGAATGCTGAAGAACTCGCCGACGCCATAACAAAACAATTAGAAATACTTTTTAGTGATAAAAGAACTCATATTCATAAGAAATAAACCTGCCTTGAATTAGCAACGATTACATTTTAAAAAATTATCTCTATCATTAAACCATCGGAATTTGATGGCTAACAACCTGAGAAGATAATCCCACAAATTGAATATCGAATTTTAAAGAAGCTTCTACTTTACTGGATGCATTATGAGCTCTAAAAGAAATGCTCCAACCATCTTCAAAAATTGTAATGAGTTTGTTTTTACTTTCTGGTTATATTGCGACTGATAAAGTTTTGCTTAGAACTTTCCATTTACGACCATATCCCAGAGTACCCTTCAAATTAAAAGACTGAATAATCACCCATTTTTGTCTCGATCTTGTGTTATTTTATTATATTTAAATATTGAAATACACGTATATAGAAAAGTATCTCCTCTAGACATAGCTCTAAAATGCTGATCTCACAGAAAATATAATGCCTAGACTTTCACCTTCAGTAACACAAAAAGATAAAAGCTGTATTTATTATACGCAAAAGAAGAATCATCCAAAGAGGATATTTTAAACACTAAGAATTATTTTATAAAAGAATCGGCATAAATGGATTCATAGCAATTTTTCGGCAAAAATCGCTAAAGCAAGCGAAAGCCAACCTGTTCCCTAACCTTCCCAAAACAGTACTCACCACGGGTGATCTATCAACATAAGCTCCCATCTCATGGATAAAAGAAAAAATCTTTACTCACATAAAATATAAGAAAAACACGAAAAAAATATTACTTCATTCACGAAAAAGAACACACCATTATATATCTTATCCGCACTCCTACTTTAAAGAAACATTCTTCCTTGCTTCCAAGCTTATTTCACGACAGCGCCCATATATGGCATAATGCAAAATCCAGAATTATCCTTTACTTTACAAGCTACAAGCCAAAAGCAGAATCCTACTTTCAAGTTTCCAATGTTTTTAAGATAAATCAATATACTTTCAGCGCCTAATATTGCACTTTTATTGCATTAAAGCTCTTCATAAGAAGTATTTCTTTCTCAAATGACGTTGTCCGCACGCCAATTCCTCTTATAACATAGGCAAGCAAATGATTTTTATTAACTCAATATAAGAGTATTTAAAACGCGTAAAATTTTATGATATTGGGCTCTTTCACTCAAATGAAAAATATAAGTTATCATTTTAAATCAATCTATTAATAAACATCAGTTGCAATTTCTGTCACATTGAATCATTTGTAAAAAGCATATTTAGCCCCTTCTCAAACAAATGACTTTATCTTTTCCTCACAAGAGAATTTTGAAATAAAAAAGCGTTTTGTGTTGGAGTTCTTACTTAAGTTGGTAAATGATAAAGTATCCATTATAACTAACGTGTCACACCAAGCATAGCATACAATTTTCTTGGCTTCAGGAAAACAAAAAGACAAAAATCCTTATTTGTGACAAACAAAAGAGGAATCATCTTTTGAATGACATTGATAAAGAGGAAGCTTTACGATGTTAAGAATTGTCCCATAAGGAATCAACATCAACAGACTCATAATAATTTTTACCGAAAAATCACCAAAAGCAAGCGATAGCCAAACTGGCATGCCTATCCCTCCCAAAACAGTACTCTCCACCAGTGAACTATCTGCATACCCTGTTATCTTATCAAAAACAGCAAACGAGCTAGAAAAAGCAAGAGCAAAAAACAGCACTGTATCCAAAGCTGAACCAACCAACGCTGCTGCTAAAGGTGCTTTCCACCATGTTTTACGTCGCAAAGGAGTAAAAATCACAATATCAAGGAGTTGCCCAAATAAAAATGCAAAACTAGAAGCAAGTGCAAGCCGTGGTGTCGCCAATATCCAAGAAACAAAGACACCCGTAAAAAAACCAGCATAAACCACACGCCGCGCAGCAAATGGACCATAAAAACGATTGGTCAAATCATTGATTAGAAAAGCAAATGGATAGGTAAAAGCCCCATAAGTCAACAGCGCATTCAAATCAAACCAATAGACAGGATATTGAACTAAAATATTAGAAGCCGTGACAGCAAGGCACATTGCAAAAATAGAAAAAACAACATACCTTTTCTTTTGCTGTTCTAATAAAAGACCGCTTGAAGACATTTTTTTTAACCTGGGATATGGAACCAATAAAATGAAACGATCAACCTGCAAAAAACTTAACTTCTAGAACAGAAAACCGAAATCAAAGCGTTAATAAACCAAAAAGAATGGCGCTAACAATTATGCTGCCTGTTCAGCCTTTTGCTCACCTTCTTGCTCAGCTTTTTTCTTAATGATTTGGCGTTTTAGCAAACGCGCACGTTGCGACAACTCTTTATCGTCTGCTTTAATCAAAAAACCATCAAGACCACCGCAGTGCTCAACAGAACGCAATGCATTTGCTGAAATACGCAAGCGATAACTTTGCTGTAACACCTCTGAAATCAATGTCACATTGCAAAGATTTGGTAAAAAACGACGCCGAGTCTTATTATTCGCATGGCTAACATTATTACCATACAGAACCGTCTTCCCTGTCAATTCACATGCACGAGACATAAACTTCACCCTTAAACTCTAAGAAACTTTCAAATCCCCATACCCAAAAGACACAATGAACGCAAAACACGCGCAATGCAACCTTGAACGGGCATCATTGGGAAGTTTCTTTCTAATAGGGGGTCGACAACAAAAGGTCAAGTCTTTTATAAAACCTTTTTCATCTCTTGTTGGCTCATTTTTCATCTTTTTCCTCAATAAGGCGTGCAAATTCTGCCAAAAAGCGTACAAAATGTTTCTTTTAATATATACCATGTTAGAATAAAAGCCTATTGTCCCGAAAGGAAGCACAAATCATGAGCAAAAAAGACCCCCCCATGACAAAGCTTCAGGGAAATTCTTGCCGTTTTTCTTCTTTTTTATTTGGAACTTTATGTATTTGTTTTTTTCTTCTCTTCAGTGCATTAGGTATATGGCAAGTACAACGGTTAAACTGGAAAACAAATCTTATCACCAGTACCAATCAGCGCATTCATTTACCCCCCATAAAAGCCCCTCCAAAAAATCAATGGTCAGATGTTACTTTTGAAAAATATGAATATCAACCTGTTATTATCACAGGAAAATTTTTAACAGATAAAAATATTTTAGTCACTGCTGCCGCTCAAAATACTACAGGCTATTGGGTTTTGACTCCTTTACAAACTGCTGATAATACACTGATCTTTATCAACCGTGGCTTTATCCCCATGGATGAACGTAACAATTTTCAAAACACAGAGCAATCACATACAAATGCCTTATCTCAGCAAAATTCTACCACAGACACAGAACAAACAACGATTATAGGTTTATTACGCATGAGTGAAAAAAATGGATTTTTCCCGCGTAAAAATAATCCTGACAAAAATTTATGGTATACGCGCGATCTCCCCGCTATAGCACAAAAACTTGGTTTGTCCACTGTTGCCCCTTATTTCATTGATGCCAGAAAAACATCTCCACAAGCAAAACTTCCCGTCGTTGGTCTTACGATTATCCATTTTCGAAATAATCATCTCGTTTATGCAATCACGTGGTTTATTTTAGCTGCTGGTGTGTTAGGAGGTTTTCTTTTTCTGCTACGGCAAAAAAACTAAAAAAAATACCTCTTCCATCTCAAGTAACAAAAATTTTTAGAATCTTGAAAACTGATAAAGAGAATAAAATCTACCAACTTGCGCCTTTGTTAAATTAAAGATCATAGGCATACAATGAACTTTATACCATCCACAAAAGATTTACGCGACACTCTATAAAAAAACATCATAAAACAAGGGTTTATTCATTAAAAATGTAATGCCCAAAAATGTGAAGCAATGCATTATCTCCACTCTATAAAAAATTCACTCTTAAAAAACATTGTCATAAACGCTTTTGAAAAATATAAAGTTAAATTTAAAAATGATAGGAAAGATGAGCACTCATTTTTGCCTTTATAATTTTATATTCTTGCTTCATTAGATTATTTCCCATTTCAGAGATTACTCCAATTGATATACGCAATACTTTCGCCTTCATCTAGTATAAAGGCTAATATAGCAGAGAACATACGGATGCATTTTTTGTTTCAAAACTGCTATGAAGATGAGATATTGAGTTATAAGCAACAAAAAAATATTTAATGTCTCAATGAGACTTTTATACCTATCACCACACCTCAAATGAGAGGTTTTTACAGGATAATAGAAAAAGGTGAATCATCCTATATTCTAAAAAGACAGTTTATCCTTTCAGTGTATTTTGCTAAAGGCTTATGCTATAAACGTATAAGCGTGTTTTACTAGAATTTTAACTCTTTCATTTTTAAGGCTGCTGTTATGGGTGTTGTTGCCAAAAATTTTCCCATACCTGATCTTCATCGGGTTCGTCGTGTTCTCTTTTCTGTGTCTGATAAAACGGGTGTGGTTGCTTTTGCACAAGCCCTTCATGCTACTTACAATGTTGAATTGATTTCAACAGGAGGAACAGCAAAAACCCTCATAGCAGCTGGTTTACCCGTAAAAGATGTTGCTGAAGTTACCGGATTTCCTGAAATAATGGATGGGCGTGTAAAAACACTCCATCCTTTGATTCATGGTGCTTTGTTAGGGGTAAGAGAAGATCCTAACCATAGGGAAGCTATGGAAAAGAACAGCATTCATGGAATTGATCTTTTGGTGGTGAATCTTTACCCTTTTGAAGAGACGATCCTTTCGGGAGCTGATGGGCAAACGATTCTTGAAAATATTGATATCGGTGGACCGGCGATGGTTCGCGCCGCGGCAAAAAATTATGCTTATACCGGTGTTGTAACAGCGATAAAAGATTATGATTCGATTCTAGCTGAATTAAAGCAGCATAATGGATGTTTAAGCTTATCTATGCGTCATCAGCTAGCAATGCGCGCTTATGCACACACCGCTGCTTATGATACGGCAATAGCATCGTGGTTTGCAAGGGATTTAGAAATTGAAACTCCATCGTGGCAGAGTTTTTCTGGTCATCTTGAAAGTGTTATGCGCTATGGAGAAAATCCACATCAACAGGCAGCATTTTATCGCAATAATGAAAAACGTTTTGGTATTGCAACAGCAAAACTTTTACAAGGCAAAGCGCTTTCTTATAACAATCTGAATGATACAGATGCAGCCTTTGAACTTGTGGCAGAATTTAATCCGCAAAAAACCGCTGCTGTCGCTCTTATTAAACATGCCAATCCTTGTGGTGTTGCGGAAGGAGAAAATTTGAAAGAAGCTTATTTGAAAGCTCTTATGTGTGATAATGTATCGGCATTTGGTGGAATTGTTGCTTTAAATCAAACCCTTGATGAGGAATGTGCTGAAGAGATTGTTAAAATTTTTACAGAAGTGATTATTGCTCCTGATGCCACAATGGCGGCACGTGAAATTATTGCCAAGAAAAAAAATCTTCGTTTGCTCATTACAGGTGGAGTTCCTGATCCACGTTGTGGAGGACTTCTTGCGAAAACACTTGCAGGAGGCATTTTAGTGCAATCACGTGATAACGTGGTAGTCGATGATCTTAAATTGCAAGTAGTGACAAAGCGGGCACCAACTCAAGATGAAATGCGTGATCTTCAATTTGCTTTTCGTGTAGCAAAACACGTTAAATCAAATGCTATTGTGTACGCGAAAAATAGCGCAACAGTTGGAATTGGAGCCGGACAAATGAGCCGCATCGATTCAGCAAAAATTGCTGCAAGTAAAGCAGCAGAAAGTGCGCAAAGAGCAGGCTTAACAGAAACCCTTACAAAAGGATCTGTTGTTGCATCAGATGCATTTTTTCCTTTTTCTGATGGTTTATTAGCAGCAGCTGAAGCAGGAGCAACAGCAGTTATTCAACCAGGAGGCTCCATGCGTGATGAAGAAGTTATCGCCGCTGCTGATGCACAGGGGTTAGCGATGATTTTTACAGGAACACGTCACTTCCGCCATTAATAATTTTGCTGCTTTTCTTTTCGTATGAGACAAATGTTTCAAGGAATTTTTCATAATTATCGTATGACTATTGATAAATGTTGAAATGGAAGCAGTTATTCAATCCAAAGAAGCTACACGTGAAGAAGTTTATCACCGCAGAAAATGCACATAATTTAGCCATTGGTTAGGGATAAGATGTTCTTGTTGATGTTTTTAATGGTTAACTTTTCGCATGAGAAAAATGTTAAAGGGACATTATCTTGTATTAGATGCATACCTGCTATGATATTATAACACAACTCTTTTTAGTAATATACTCTATTCTTAAACTAAAGAGTGTAATGAAAAGTTTGAGTAGAGGATATGAATATTCTACGTTTTTATAGTAATTGGCGCCGTTATCGTCGAACCGTTAATGCGTTAAGTCGTCTTTCAACATATGAACTCAGCGATCTTGGAATTTGTCGAGGTGATATTGATTCAATTGCACGACGTTATTCGCGTAGATCTTTATGAAAATTGTTTAAGATATTTGAGAGAATGCTTTGCTATAAAAAAGCGCGCATTTTGTGGTTTGTTATTATAACTTCATTTTTAGTATAATAACAAAGAGCAGAAGAGTTATTTTTCTCGGCCATTGTTATGTATTGTTTCTCGAATTTTCAATGCTTCTGTGATGTACAACATTTGATTTGTAATAATAATTTAGCGTTATTCATATTAAATTAGAACCCCGAATACCGTAAAATTCTTCCATTTCAAATCTGTGTATGTTGAATCAACCAAAACCATTCGCCTGCACGTTACAAGCGGGGGAGCTGTATGGATAAAAGCTATTAAGAAAAGGCTAAAAATGCCTCTTATGAACTATCTCTAGTGCCAAGAGCTTGTTACAAACATTGGGCACTGATAAATAGTGTGATAGTGCCGAACTGCTCCTTCATAAGCATAAAGATGGGGGGTGCTTAATGGATTTACCGTTATACCCATCACGGGCATCGTCGCAAAATAGGCTTGGAAGCGTTAAGGGATTTTTCTTTAAAATAAGTCCGTGAATATACAATACAATAGCGCTCTGTTTTTCGTGAAGAGCGTAATCCTATTAATGCAACTCTCTCAGAGAGAAATATTGATCCCAACAGCACACTTAAAAACTTATCGAAGATAAGCAACGGCTTAATTTTCTCTCCATATCTTTAAAGGATCAAAATCCTTAACTAGTACTCATCTGTCAACAATGGTCTTTCAAAAAACCTTTTTTCTGGAGCCAATCCCTTTTAGCATCACCTCATGAGATTCTATGAGCAAACCTTGCCTAAAAACATCCAACCCATACTCTAACAAAACTCTTCATGTATAAAATTGATATGATCTTCAAATTTTGAGAATATTACCACAATAAACAATAATGTTTTGCGACACGCAAAATAAAACGCAATATACTATGGGTTGGAACAATGTTCTAATTTTTTATCAAACGCTTTACGGATAAAACGCCAACGAACTTTTTCCTGAAATGCAGGACGAAAATATAAAACAATCTGTTGTGTCCGTTGTGGACCTGTTAATTCTGCAAAATCAATCGAATCTTCAAGACAAATATCTGCGTCAGGCGATATAAAATACCATATTTGTTCACTCTTCACGTTCTCGTTCTTTACGGCTAAACACACACGTTTGCCATCATAGTTAACTTCAACTTGTGGATGAAGATGAAACCGAACAGCAACATAATTTTGTTCATTTTGCACACTCTTGTGTCTCTTTCTCCCTTTATTTGGCATAAAAAAGCGATCAAAACCTTCGATCGTATCTCCATTTGTCGCCAAAATAAGACCACGCTCATGAATAAGATTAAAGGGTCGCACATAACCATTATGACTCGCAATAAAACCTGTCTTCTCTGAATCCTCTATACGGCACACTTGAACATCTGTTGGTCCATCAAACAAAAATGGCGCGCCATTTTTCTTTTTATGATAAAAAGCACCCACTGAACAATCATTAAGCGTAGCTGTTGAATGTGCTGCAGTAACACGCCCTAAATGTCGATACTCTTCCCGCCCATCAGGATTAACACCGGCATTGATAATAAAACGGTGCCCTTGTGAAGACATTTCAAAAGACAAACACCCCGAACAAGCCTGCTGTGCTACAGAGCGAGGTGGAAACTTTCCTGTATCTGCAAGCACTGTTGTTTGATTGGCTTTTAAGCGCTGAAATCCTGAATAACGGGCATAACTAAAAGGATGTCCTCCTGTTTCATCAAGCTCCAAAAGTGATGATAACCGTTCCGATACAAGGGGACCAACCCCATTAAAATGGGCCAACGTTTGATCCTCATGGATAAAGAATCGTAAAGCTGGCAACATACGCTCAACAGAATCAATCAAAATACGGGGTGCTGTTTCATTGCTACGCATAAAAAGATGCCGTAACGACAATAAATCCGATAACAAATTCAGCAAAATAACAGGACTACGGGAAATATGCCCACCATCAACTAGGATTTGACGGGAAAGCTCCTCTATAAGTGTGGTTTGTACCTTTTTTTTCACTGCCGCTGAAACAGGCAAAGCAAGAGATGCGAATGTCAAAGCCACTGCTGCTTGTAAACGTTGATCATTGTGCTCCATACTACAAACTGTTACGCGCAAATAACGAAATTGCAAACCAAGTGCACGTAAAAAGCGTTTTTCAAACCGTTCACTTGCCCCTTCTAACAACATTTTCGAATGACAAATCCATGAAATCAAGCGCCGCGCCACAACAGGATCACTCCAAGCAAGCCCTTTTACCTTCTTACCAGCATGGTCAAACCAGTCTTCTAAAAGAGAGCGTGCATGTGCAGAAGCTAAATCACTTCCTGCTGCCTCCATATGGCGCAACCAATGAAAATCATGTAGAGCCGCTTCCCATTCTAGCGTTGGTGGAACCAATGAAAACGGCGAAACAGCACCAGAATGAACAATGTGACCAGCAAAAGCAAAACGACCATGATAAAATTCATGCGCCATCATCGGATCAGCTACATGCAAATCCATGGGATGCGCTAAAATTTTATGAGGACGAAACCCTGAAAATCGCCAACGAAACAATGGTCCAACCCATAAACGCCGCATAACATTCTGTATCGTATCGATACAGGCTGCCACTTTTACCTGAGGAGCTTTTACCGCAACCGCCAAAATTTCATCTCCATTTATGCTGAATCAAATACAATTTCGACCATTTTTGTAAATGAAGCGTTAATTAAGCAATTTTTCGTAAGCGCGCAGCGAAAAAACCATCCATTCCTAAAAATACGGTTTTCTCAGCATCAAAATTTTTATGACAAAAATCCGCAGGCGTTGTCCGTAACACCCCCTCACAAAGCAAATGCTCCAGTGCTCCTATTTCCTCTGGACAAATAGGGTCTAAAACAATGTCATTGCGTGTCGACAAAATTTTCTCAATAAGATCTTCACCTTCTTCTCTTGCCAATGAACAATTGGAAAAAACAATCCGCCCCTCTACCTTCACCAAAGAAATTGCTGCGACAAGCAAATCATATTGCAACGCCGCTAACTTGACGATATCATCCTTCGATTTCGTCCATAAAATATCTGGATGACGACGGATTGTTCCTGTAGAAGAACAAGGAGCATCAAGAAGAACCGCATCAAAAAGCTGTGTGGGATAGAAATTTCTCACATCGCCCTGCCAAATGTGAACTGAAAAATGAAGCCGTTCCATATTTTCTTTTAAACGCTTTATGCGGTTAGCAGAAAGCTCAATTGCAGTCACCTCAGCCCCTTGCAAAGCCAATTGTGCTGTTTTTCCCCCAGGGCTCGCACAAAGATCAGAAACGCGTTTACCCTCAATACTCCCAAGTAAACAAGCAGGCAACGATGCAGCGAAATCTTGAACCCACCAAGACCCTTCACGATAGCCTGGTAAATCAGAAACAGAACACTCCAGACGATTCAATCGAACAGAACCATTGGGCAATACCACACCACCAAGCCTTTCAGCCCATCCACCACTATCAGATTTCACTGTCAAATCGAGAGGGGGTTCCACACTTTGAATTGCGATAATCTGATGTGCCTTTTCTGTTCCATAAGCTGACACTAAAAGTTGTCCAAACCACGCTGGAACACCTTCAATGGTAGGAACTTGTTGGCGTAAAGGCTCTGCCTCACGCGCAACATTGCGCAAAAGAGCATTCACTACCCCTGAAAAACGGCGCATTCGAGGATCAAGTTTCGCCACACGCACAGCTAAATCAATAGCCGCATGATCAGGAATATCAAGATAAAGAATTTGTGCAACACTGATATGCAAAAGATTCTGAAGTGAAAGTGCTTGTGAAGGCAAAGGACGCGCCAAAAAGCGTGAGAGAGCCGCCATAATCTGCCCTCGATGACGCAATGAAGCTGTTAAAATAGCCCGACATAACAAACGATCTCGTTGTGAAAGTTTTAAATATTGTGGATTTCCGTGTTCATTATCTGTCAAACCAGAAAGAGGCGTGTACTTATCAACTACCGCCCCAAAAAGACGCACACACACCTGCCGAACAGCTAATCCTGGAACATTTTTTTCAGACACATGCCCCGCTTTTTTGTGTTTCAAAACACCACCTTTATATCACAGTTTTCTCAAAAGCTCCCTCAATAACTCTATGAACGAGATCTTTTTGAATTTTCATAACGAAGCCAAGAAGGACGTTTTGTAACACGTTGAAAAGAACTGTTTTCCTGTTCACCTAATACATGAGTCTGACCACTATGAAAATCTCCATAGTTCATCCCGCTGCTTTTTTCATGTATAGCGTCTTCTTTATTCCATCCCACACTTTTGGCAAGAGCCCCTTTCATCTCTTCTGCTTGCTGATAAAGAGCAGCGATACGATTTGCAGTTGCTGGATGTGTCGAAAAAAGACTATCCGCTCCCTCACCGCTCAAAGGATTAATAATAAACAGATGCGCGGTTGCTGGATTATGCTCTGCTTCTTCATTATATACCCCACGTCCCCCATCAGCAATCTTACGCAATGCCGAAGCCAACCATAAAGGATTACCACATATTTCAGCCCCTCTACGATCCGCAGCATATTCCCGTGTACGGCTAATCGCCATTTGCACCAGCATCGCTGCAAAAGGCGCCACAAGCAATGCAATAAATCCTCCAATTGCCCCTGCGCCATGAGAATCTTCTGAAGAGTTACGCTGTCCTCCCATAAAGAAAGCAAAATTACCAAGCATTGAAATTGCCCCTGCAATCGTTGCGGTTAGAGTCATTGTTAACGTATCACGATGCTCAATATGTGCGAGCTCATGCGCCATAACGCCGGCAATTTCCTCAGCGCTTAACCGCTCTAACAACCCAGTACTTGCAGCAACAGCTGCATTTTGCGGATTACGTCCCGTCGCAAAAGCATTTGGCTGTGCATTCTCAATAACATAAATTTTTGGTTGAGGAAGAGAAGCTTTTTTAGCTAAATCGCTTACAATCTTATAATAAACTGGTGCTGAATGCTGATCAACTTCACGCGCCCCGTACATGCGTAAAACGATTTTATCTGAATTCCAATAAGAAAAAAAGTTTAAACCACTTGCCATCAAAAGAGCAATGACCATGCCACCACCCCCTCCAACAAGATAACCAACTCCCATAAAAAGAGCAGTTAAAAAAGCCAAAAGCATAGCTGTACGCATTATATTCATTACTCAAAAAACTCCATGATAAAAGTCAATCAATACTATATGATGGTGTTTTCTTTCTGCTTCTTCAATGGAATAGGTGTAAAATGAATAAAAAAGATGAGAAAACAAGCAAAAAAAATGCAACTGTCGTTAAACAGCAATCTCTTTCTCCCGCAGCACAACGCGCCCTTAAAGAAGCTGAAGAAAGACGAAAACGCGCAGCAAAAAAAGAACAACCTTTAGAAAACGGCGGACGCGGCGGCAAAGACCCTTCCCGCTATGGAGACTGGGAAATTAAAGGCCGCGCCATTGATTTTTAAAACCATTGATTTAAAAAAAACGGCGCAATTTAAACAAGCAGCTTTTTAATGAAAATCCGTTTTTGATAGACAAAAACGGATAATATTTATTTTTCTAAAGCTTTTAAAAACACATTGATTAAACAATCATGCTTCTTATGCTGAAGCAGATTCTGCTTCAGCCGCTGCCGCTGCTTCTTCTGCTGCTTGCTTTGCTGCTGCTATACGTTCTTGTGCTTTTTTACCCAGTTCACCTTTATGTGGATTATTACGAGTTGGACGCTTTTTCAAGCCAGCTGCATCTAAAAACCGTAAAACGCGATCTGTTGGTTGAGCCCCTTGCCCAAGCCAATATTGGATACGTTCTTCATTAAGTTTCACCCTCGGTCCATCTTTAGGCAACATTGGATCCCATGCACCAACACGTTCAAGAAACCGCCCATCGCGCGGACTACGAACATCTGCAACGACGATATGATAGTAAGGACGTTTTTTTGAACCTCCACGGGACAAACGAATTTTCAATGCCATATTTTATCTCCTATTGTCAGCTCTGGCTTTCGTTTAAATTGACTTTTTTTGTTTTTTGCTCTTCAGCAATAACTTCATGATGACTCACAACTTCTTTAATAATAAATTTTAAAAATCTTTCAGCAAAATCAGGATCAAGATCACTATCCATAGCCAATTGCCGCAAACGCGCTACCTGATATTGCTCACGCAGAGGATCTACTTTAGGTAAATCATAACGCGCTTTTAAGCGCCCAACAGCTTTCGTACAACGAAACCGCTCTGCTAAGATATGAATCAAAGTTGCATCAAAATTATCAATGGATGCTCGTAAATGTGCCAATTCGTTTAATACTGTTTCCTGCATTATATTCCTTTCCCTCTTTACATCTTATTTTTTCTTAGGATGCTGAGGAAAATTTCCCCCATCGACAATGCCATTGGAAAGACCAGGAAATGTAGGTCCACGCTTAGGAAGTCTGGGCAAGAGCTTCCCTCCATTACCATTTTCAATTTGCTTTTGAAGCGTTGAGAATTGCTTTGGATCCAATCCCGACAAATCCGGCATAGCTGGAGAATCCCCTCCCAAGTTTCCCATACCACCAAAACCCATTTTGGAACCAAGGCCTCCCAACATCTTTCCCATAAAACCACTTTTTCCTTTACCACCCATGGCTTTCATCATATCAGCCATTTGGCGATACATCTTCAAAAGTTTATTAATATCAGCCGCTGTCGTACCAGACCCCTTAGCAATTCGTTGTTTGCGGCTATGTTTTAAAAGCTCTGGATTCGCCCGCTCTTTGGGTGTCATAGATGAAATAATGGCCAATTGACGATCAAACAAACGATCATCAAACCCCGCAGCCGCAATCTGCTCTTTGACCTTCCCCATTCCTGGCAACATGCCCATAATACCGCCCATTCCACCCAGTTTTTTCATTTTCTGCAACTGTTCTGCAAGATCATTCAGATCAAATTTTCCAGCTTGCATTTTTTTTGCAAAAGCAGCAGCTTTCTCGTGATCCATTGTTTCAGCAGCTTTTTCAACCAAAGAAACAATATCCCCCATTCCGAGAATACGATCAGCAATACGACTGGGATGAAATTCTTCTAAAGCATCTATTTTTTCACCAGTTCCAATTGCTTTAATTGGTTTACCTGTAACAGCACGCATAGAAAGAGCAGCGCCACCACGCCCATCACTATCCATACGTGTTAAAATAATCCCCGTAATCCCTACACGCTCATCAAAAGAACGAGCAAGATGAACGGCATCTTGCCCCGTCAAACTATCAGCCACCAACATAATCTCATGAGGAAGGGAACATGCTTTAATTTCAGCCAATTCGAGCATCAAAGCTTCATCAATATGATTACGTCCTGCTGTGTCAAGAAGAAGCACGTCATAACCACCCAATTTAGCAGCCTGTACGGCACGTGATGCAATATCAACAGGCAGCTGACCCGCAATAATAGGCAAGCTTGCAAGTTTTGCCTGTTCTCCCAATTGGCGCAATTGCTCCTGTGCAGCGGGACGGCGTGTATCTAATGACGCCATGAGAACTTTTTTATTGTGCTTATCAGTAAAACGTTTTGCAAGCTTTGCTGTTGTGGTTGTTTTTCCCGAACCTTGCAAACCAGTCATCATGATAACAACTGGAGCTGGTGCATTTAAATCACTCAGAACGCTTTCATTTCCAAGAATATGAACCAATTCATCATGAACAATTTTAACCACCATTTGGCCTGGTTTAATTGATTTAACGATTTCGGCCCCAACAGCTTTTTCCCGAACTCTATCGGTAAAAGAGCGCACAACATCAAGAGCAACATCAGCTTCCAATAAAGCGCGACGAATTTCACGCAGCGCCTCTACAACATCCTGATCCGATAAAGCGCCACGTCCCGTCAAATGAGACAGGATAGAACCAAGTCGCTCTTGCAAGGATTCAAACATCATTTACCTCATTGTTGCATAACAAACAAACCAAAATAGCATCCGAGAACGCATCGCGCCGTCGGATGTTGACCTCTGAGATCTCTTTATACCCTTAAACTGGGGTCTCAGTCGGTGGCTCCAAGTTAATTTTGTCACTGAAAGCTTGCTCCTTCAAACAATAAAACCCCAGCTTTGTCAAGTTTTATCATAAAATATCTTTTTATACGAAGAAATAAAAACAACAAATACTATACTTCAAAACTTTCAACTTCAACACGCATAAAACAACCTGTTTCCTGTTCCATGCTCCATAATTTTCCGCTAGAGATATCAAACCAAACACCATGCAATGTCAAAAAACCTTGATCTTTGCGAAGCTTTATCCACGGAAACGTCTCTAAATTTCTCAACGAATGGCGAATAGAAAGCTGCTCTAATGCCGTCTGTTTTTCTGGCCAAGACAACGACTTATTATTCAAAACGATTTCTGCTGCTGGTGCTAAAAGACTTATCCATTGACCGATAAAATCATTTGATAATAAAGATTTATATGTCTCATTAAGAGCAGTACGAATGCCTCCACAATGGGCATGACCAAAAACGACAATATGTCTCACCTCAAGCAATTGCACAGCATATTCAAGAGCTGCTGATGTTGCGTGATATTGGTCATCAGGAGAAAAAGGAGGAACCACATTCGCCACGTTGCGCAGAGTGAAAATTTCCCCTGGCTTAGCATCAAAAATCATTTCTGGTACTGCACGCGAATCACAACAAGCAATGACCAAAACTTCAGGTTTCTGCCCCTCAATCGCCAATTGCTGATAATCTGCTATTTTATATAAAAAATGATTGTTTATAAAGTTTTGGTAACCACTTAAAAGTCTTTCTGGTAAATGCGCCATTCTCTCTTTACTTTTGCTTCTTTTTTTACTTTCATTTTGTATATTTTAAAAAACAAACTATTAACATACAAAAATACTAAAAGCGCCCTTTCCTTGAAGCAAAATATTTCTTTAAAGTACAAAATATTACTAAAAAATAGCAAAAACAAACTCATTCTTTCCAAATAAAGAGCTATTTTCTTTAGAAAGAAGGTGTTACAGTATATAAAAAATATAATGGTCTGCTTTTAATAAAGACCCCTTAAGAGCAAAAAGGGAGAGTGAATGTGTTGCACCAAAAAAAACAGAGACAAAAAACACCCAAGATAAAATAGAACAAATCCTTTTTGCCCAAACCGATAAAGAAGATATTGCTTATTATGAAAATGAAGAACTTCAAAAAGCCACAGCCATCGCGGTAAAAGCTTTTAATCTCCATCAGACGGGAAAAAATACCATCTGCTTTGAGCAAAATTTAACCCGCAGTAACAAACCTATAACCGTTATCACGCTTGTCAATGATAACAAACCCTTCCTTCTGGATTCTATTTTAAATGTTTTTAATCAACACAAAAACCATATCTATTTGATTGCACACCCCATTATTGATTGTGCTTCTGGAAAACGCATCAGTCTGATGCAAATTCACATCGAGTCATTAAACAAACAGCAAATACAAAAACTTGAAAATGAACTCACCTTAGTTCTTGAACAGGTTAATGCTGCTGTACAAGACTGGAAACCTATGCTTGAAGAAGTTGAAAAGCATATTCATGCCTACCAAATAAGTCTTCCCCCGCACTACAAACAAGAAGGCGAAAAGGCCATTGAGTTTCTTCACTGGCTAATGGACGATAATTTCATTTTCCTTGGTATGCGCACTTACAACTTCATTAAAGACCAAAAACCCCTAAAATCCTTTACGGCAAGTAATATTGAACTTGGTATACTCACGGATGCTTCTATTCATATTGTTGACGATAAAAGTATGAAAGAACCTCCTCAAGAAGTTTTATCCTTCATGGAAAGCGATAATCTGTTTATCGTGACAAAAGCGAACAGCCGCTCCAAAATTCACCGTTCTGTTTGGCTCGATTATATTGGTCTTAAAATCTTTGATAAAGAAAACCAACTCTGTGGAGAATTACGCATTGTAGGGCTTTTTACCTCCTCAGCTTATACACGTTCTATTTTGCAAATTCCTTTCTTAAAAGAAAAAGCCCGAACTATTATTCAACGTCTTGGACACAATCACGCCGATTATTCAGGAAAAGCACTCATCAGTGCTTTAGAAACCTATCCAAGAGATGAAATGTTTCGCTCTGATGTTGATACATTGACAGAAAACACTAAGCTTATTCTACAATTAGATGAACGCCCACGTTTACGGGTTCTTGCCCACACTGATTCTTTTGGACGCTTTGTTTCTATCCTTGTCTACGTACCGCGTGACCAATATAGCAGCAGCCTGCGTGAAAAAGTTGGCGAACATTTTGTAGAGCTTTATAAAGGTGACTTTTTTGAATCTTATCCGCTATTTTTGGAAAGTACCCTTATACGTGTCTATTATATCATCCATCGCAAAGGAAACGAAACTGTTCCCCTTCACGAGCGCTCCACACTTGAACAACATGTACGTTCGATTGCACGAAGTTGGGAAGACAGGGTTCAAGCCATCGCTCTTAACAAGAAAATAACAGAGCAACAAACACGTCTAGCCAGTGAATTCCCCAACAGCTATCGTGATTTATTTTCAGCTGAAAACGCTATTAACGATGCCGGACATATTCTAAGTCTTCATGATGAAAAGCCCCTTTTCGTGATCTTTTATCACGCACAAAACAAAGAAAAACAGTGCATTTCTCTTCGGCTTTTTCACCGCCATGAAGCACTTGCCCTTTCCAAACGTGTACCACTCCTTGAAAATATGGGGTTTCGCGTTATTGCTGAACAAACCCTTGAATTACCAGATGGCAATGGGCGCTCTGTGTATCTTCATGATATGCAGCTAGAAAGTACTTTCCAACGCTGTATCGATTTTGAAAAAGACGGTCAAAAACACGCCGAAACCTTTGAAGCCATTTGGGCACAAAATGCTGATAATGACGGCTTTAATGCTCTCACCCAAACAGCTGAGCTTGATTGGCATGAAATTGTTATTTTGCGCCATTATGGGCGCTATCTCCAACAAGCTGGAATTCCTTATTCGCAAGATCGCGTTGCCCAAACTTTAAATGCTTATCCTGACATTACCCAAGATCTTTATGCTTTATTTCATTTAAAATTTCATCAAAGCCATACAGAAAAAGAACGAGAAAAAAACCAACAAGTTATTCAAAAGCGCATTGAAGAAAAATTACGGAAAGTCTCTGGTTTAGATGATGATCTCATTTTACGCCGTTATTGTAACCTTATCGAGGCGAGTTTACGAACGAATGCCTTTACGCCTCTTCCTGATGGAAGTCCACGGCGTATTTTAGCCACCAAATTAAATCCACGCCAGATTGAAGGTTTGCCTGAACCGCGCCCTTACCGAGAAATTTTTGTTTATGGACCAGAAGTTGAAGGGGTCCATTTGCGTTTTGGACCTATCGCTCGTGGCGGCATTCGTTGGTCTGACCGTGCATTAGATTACCGCACCGAAGTGCTTAGCTTAGTCAAAGCCCAACAAGTTAAAAATGCGGTTATCGTTCCTGCAGGTGCAAAAGGTGGATTCTATCCCCATCGGCTTCCCCAAACAAATGACCGTGCTGTCATCATAGAAGCAGCACGACAAGCTTATACAGACTTTATAACAGCTTTGCTCTCCATTACAGACAATCTGATTAACGGCAAAATAAGTTCTCCCCACAATGTCATCTGTCATGATGACCCTGACCCCTATTTTGTTGTTGCGGCGGACAAAGGAACAGCAACTTTTTCTGATACAGCCAACGCCATCAGCCAAGCAAACCACTTTTGGCTTGATGATGCTTTTGCCTCTGGAGGTTCAGCAGGTTACGACCACAAAGACATTGGTATTACAGCTAAAGGTGCATGGGAAGCCGTCAAAAGACATTTTAGAGAATCATTTAATCACGATATTCAAACAACGCCCTTCACCTGTGTCGGTGTTGGCGATATGTCTGGTGATGTCTTTGGCAATGGAATGCTGCTTTCCAAACAAACAAAATTGATTGCCGCTTTTGATCACCGCGATATCTTTATTGATCCAGATCCGAACATAGACGAAAGCTATGTAGAGCGTACGCGTCTCTTCAGACTACCTCGCTCAAGCTGGCAGGATTACGATAAAACCAAATTATCAAAGGGCGGTGGCATCTTCTCACGAAAAGAAAAAACCATTACTCTCTCACCTGAAGCAGCACAAGCCATTGGTTTCGAAAAACAAACAGGAACACCCTTTGAAATTATCTCTGCTCTTCTCAAAGCCCCTGTTGATCTTTTATGGTTCGGTGGCATTGGTACTTATATCCGTGCTGCAACAGAAAACGATGCCCAAGTAGGTGATCGAGCAAATGATGCAATACGCATTACCGGAGAACAAGTGCGTGCAAAAATTATTGGTGAAGGAGCTAATCTTGGTGTTACACAACGTGGACGGATTGAATATGTCTTAAATGGTGGTCGATGCAACACGGATGCCATTGACAATTCTGCTGGTGTGAATTGTTCTGATATTGAGGTCAATCTCAAAATTGTTCTTGCATCAGCACTACGTGCCAAAACGTTAACCCGCGAAGAACGCAATAAGCTCTTGAAAAAAATGACGCCTCAAGTCGAGCAACTTGTCTTGCGCAACAATTATCTACAACCCCTTGCGCTTTCTTTGGCGGAAAACCAAAGCACTACTGATTTGCCCTATCAAATACGCTTTATGCACGATTTAGAACAAAAAAAGCTTCTAGATCGTAGAGTTGAAATACTCCCTGATGAGCAAATTTTACGACAAAGAACAACCCAAGGCAAAGGTCTTCTCCGTCCAGAACTCGCCGTTATTTTTGCCTATGCTAAATTGACCTTAAAAGAAGAAATTGCTAATAGCCCCATTGTTGATGATCACTATTTCAATACAGCCTTGCTGAACTATTTTCCAACCCAAATTCAAGAAAATTTTAAGAAGGAAGTTATTAACCATCAATTGCGTCGTAATATTATCGCAACGCTGATTGCCAACGATATTGTAAATCGTGGAGGCCCCACTTTTGTTAATAGACTACACGATGCAACAGAACAAAAGACTGAAAATATTATTCGCGTTTTCATTGCCATCCGCGATGGTTTCGAAATTCCTCAATTGTCTGAGCAAATTGATAAGCTTGATAATAAAATACTCGGTCTTGTCCAAAATAAATTCTACGCAACAATGACCCCAATGCTCTTTGAAACAACCAATTGGGGTTTGCACAACATAGATCTCTCACGTCCATTAGAAGAAATTGTAAAAACAATAAAACAAGCCCGTAGCGTTATTGAAAAAGAGCTTATGCATTCTCACGGCAACGATATTAAGCAAAAGATTGAAGAAAAAGCATTACACTACAGCGAAGAGGGAGCACCAAAAGCATTAGCGAAACAATTAGCTCTCTTGGAAGCTGCTTCAACAATCTGTGATATTTCTTTGATTGCAAAACAAAGCAACAGTGATCTTATTAAAACCGCAGAGATCTACTTTTCACTTGCGCAAATCATTCGTATAAACCGCATTAACGAAGCAAGTCGTATAATTCCTGTAGTAGATTATTATGATAGTATGGCTTTAAGCCAAGCCAAAGAAAATGTTTCTGAAAGCTTTCGGCAAATCGTTATGAAAATCCTCAAAAATTATGGAAAGAAAAAAGATCCTTTTGACACTTGGAAAAAAACAGAAGAAGATCATATTCACAACATTACAAACCGCATTAGCGCCCTTATTGAAAATGATCTCAATATTTCTCGTTTTACTTTTGCAGCAGGATTGATTTCTCAACTTCAAAATATTGGCTTTCAAACCTAAAGAAAATACAAAACGACCCCCTCAATCTCCCGTTCTATCCCACCACCACAACAAACCAACTAAGACAGAGCAGAAGTTTGCATTTTAGACATAACACCAAAAATAAAAATCTCGCTATTTATCACAATAGAATTGTTTGCAACAATTTCAAAAAAAACAACAGGATTGATTTCTCACCCTAAAAACATAAACTTTCAGACTTAAAAGCAGTACAAAACAGCTAAGCTTTTGCTCCGTTCTATCCATCCATGACTAATCAACAAGGGAAGAACGGAAACCCTATCCCGCATTTTTAGACAGAGCACTCAAAATAAAAAATAAATTCAAATTTTACTGTCAAATATCCTTCATCATAAAAATATAATATATTGATTTACAATCATAATTTTATCATTTTTATGATAATCCGATATTCTAAATTTGTCTCATTTAAAATCTATTTATATTCAATTAATTAACCCCATTTCCCCTTGCATATTGCAAATGGGAAAGCCGAATAGATAAAAACAGTAAAGAAAGGACTAAAAATGCCCCTCATAAACCGCCACAAGTGCCAAAAGCTGCAGTAAGATTGAGAATTAGCAAATATAAGCAAATATAATATGATGATGTTTTCCCCTAGCTTGTTACTCCGTAACCGAAAAGATGATGGTGCTTAATGGCTTTATCCTTATACCATTCACAGGCGACATCGTGAAATAGGAAGCACTGAGAAATATTTTTTTAACAAATGCGTAAATATGCAATACAAATATATTCTGTTTTACGTGGAAGGCATATAGCTTCATTAAAAAATATCAGAAATAAAAGGATAAGCTTAATCCATTATTTAAAAGATATAACTGTAACTGCTTTTGAAATGCGTAAAATCGAATAAAAAATGACAGTAAAGATGGATGTTGATTTTCCCCTTTACAACTTCATATCTTCCTCCAACTAGGCTATTTACTTGTTTTAAGAGGTTACACCCAAACAGATATATGCAATATGCTCATTCCATATATAAAGAAAAAGGTTCCTAACAAGTACCATACCACCTGTATAAAAAGGCAATTCAGCATACTTTAAAATGCCACTTTTTCCATAGAAACACTGTTGCTATATGTAGTTTGACATAAGATTTTGTACTAAGTGAAAAGAGGTTGGACGAGTTAGGAGTAGGTGATAATTTTTTATTTTTATAGCTATTTTTTTACCATTAAATACGCATTTTGTTAAAATAGATTTTGACACTCTAAAATTGCAAAAAAGTGTGAAAATCAGAAAAAGTTGAAATTTGGTAGTAAAAATGAAAAAAGGCTTTGGTACAACACCTAAAGTGGAGCAAGACGACCAAGTTTTAAAAATCCCAGTTTTACCCACCCATTGTTAATGAGCAAGGAAAGAACGGGAGCGCCGTCCGCATTTTTAGGCAAAGCACCCAAAATAAAAAATAACGCTTGAAGATTATTGGCTTGCGCGGGAAATAAGCGCTGCAGAGTGTTAAGAAGCTTCATGGACTGAATAAGGACAAGTTCAAATTTTGCTGTCAAATATCCTTCATCATCAAAAGAAAAAGGTCCACTAATACGCACTGCACCACCTGTATGAAAAGTCAATTCACCTTGCTTTAAAAGTCCACTTTTTCCATACAGTCGCTGTTGCCAATTTTTTTCTTCATGTTCAAACAGAAGAGAGGCATCATTTAAAATCCATTTCAAATTGCCATCAATTTTAGGAATATCAACAAAAGAAGATTTTAAAAAGGGAGAAGCATCAAAACCGTCAAAAGTTATATGTCCCGATAAATCATTCTTTTCATGTTTAAGATCAAGTCGAAAAAATTCTGCCGTTATTTTTTGAAGCATATCTTGTGGTTCTAACGGCTGAATAATCACGTCATGCGTATTTTGCAAAGATGCCGGATCTTCAATATTTTCTTGTGTCGTTTTTTTATCTGTCGTTGGTGCTCTTAATGCTTCTTGAAGCTTTTGATCTTCAGGGGAAGAGGAAAAAGATGAAATCTCAAGCCCTTCAGCTATAAACTTCAATGTTTTACCCGTTTTCCAATAAGGCTCTGTTTCAATCACCAAATTGCGCCAATGCGATACTATGGGAGTTTTTCCGGAAAAAACAATTAATGCAGGAGAATGAACATTAAACTCGACCAAATGAGGTGCGTAAATTGGTGCACCAGCTGTCAAACGCCCCGTCGATAAAGAAACCCCATGTAAAGGCCAAGAAAATTGAAACTTGTCACAAACAACACCGACACGTAAAGGATAACCATCCTTGTGCACATTCTCACATACCGCCGCCATATTATGGGAAGATACTTTTGTGAATATATCAGAAACATAGTCTTCTATTTTACGCGAAAAAAAAACCAGAGTGCGCTATAAATAAATATCAGAGCAAGACAAAAGAGCCCACAAATTAAATAACTCAAAGAAAAACTTTTTTGTGATGATGGTATTTGAAAGGATTTAGACAATATTCAAACTTTCTTTATCTCTTAACTTCCTCCCCACCCTAAAAAGGATAAAGATTCCCAACCACGTTCAGTTTATACACAATCCAACTTCTTAATCGACCGGATTTTATCTACTGATCACTTCAAGAAGTCCCTATACATCGTTCTAAAGTACAGTATCTCATAAGCTCAATAAACAAGATTTTCTTAAAAAAAACCCATTACACCCTTTAACAAAAAACACCTCATGTGTAAAGTTTTACATAGATTTTCTACCTCTAGCTTAAACCATACTGTTTTACAGCACAACAAAAATGATAATGAATAGTGTTTCTTAACGATAAAGCCATTGAGCCCCCCATCTTTACGCTTATGGAGACCCCAAAGCCAGCACCATCATTATATTTGGCTAGCCCCCAAATGTTGCGACAGCCCTTGGCACTTAAGACAGTTCATAAGAAGCATTTTTAGTCTTTTCTTATACAGTTTTTGCCCACACGCCAGCCCTACTTGTGACATGCAAACAAGAGGTTTTTATTGAGTCAACATACACAGGTTTGGAATGAAAAAACCTTACTATATTCGGGGTTCTCATTCAATATACAAAACCGTGAATTACCTATATAAATCAATTCGTTGTCAACAATCACACAAGTACGGGCGGTGTACAAAAAATCCGGTGTAATGCGCTTTCAAACCATTGGCTCAAAGCTCGATCATAGATTAAACGACCTTTCAAGTGTGCACAAGCAGGTTGAGCACCTTTTTCAGTCAATTTATGTGCCGAACGCACGACCAAACGCCGCATCATAGCGCGTGTAAATTCAGCATGAAACTGCAAACCCCATGCATTGTTTCCATAACGAAAAGCTTGTGTAGGATATGTATTCCCTGTTGCCAAAAGCATTGCCTCTTTCGGTAAATCATAAATACCTTCATCATGGAAATGGTAGACCATCTCTGGCCAATTCATCAATTCCTTCCCTTGTGGGGTTGCTTCTAGTGGATACCAGCCGACTTCAACAGTCCCATCACTTCTTGTACCAACGCGCCCCCCTAGATTTCGCGCTAACATTTGTGCTCCAAGACAAATACCCAAAAAAGGCTTATTTTCCTTTAGTGATAACGAAATCCAATCAATTTCCTCACCAATATAGGCTTCGCTGTCATTCACACTCATCGGTCCCCCTAAAATAACAACGCCGGCATAATGCTCTAATGTATCAGGGAGTTTTTGTCCAAAAATAGGACGATAAATATCAAGAACAAAACCATTTTGTTGTAAAAATTTTCCCAACCGACCAGTATAGGTAGAGCGCCGATGAATAACGACAGCAATCCTTGGTTTGTTATTTTTTTGTTTTTTATCAAGACATCTCTGATTTAAAAACATTTTTTAACCAATCACCTCTGCTACCAAGCAAAACTTTATTTTTAAAGCATAAGAGAATAATTTTATTGGACAAGACTAACGATATTTTTTCTTCTAGGTCAATTGTTTCTTCTGAGAAAACATTCGTATTATCAACATTGGTGCAATTTAAAATAAACGAAATTTTTTCCTCGATAAAGATGTTTCTTCTTCTGTTTTAACCCCTGGATCATCAACATTTAAGTGAGTTTGACTGAACATTTTTACATCTTTTTCTTTTATATCTTGTTTCTCCACCTGCACATTATGCAAAAGAGAATCATCTACAGGTGTTAATTTTTCAAGCTTCTTATCTCCAACATCATCACTTTTTCCCATAACATACTCTTTGTCTTGCCTTTTCGACACAATATTGTCCGCCTCTAATGTGAGAGAAGGCATACAAGGAGGCGCCTTCCATTCAAAACAGCCCAAACGTCCACTGATTGGAGAAACCACTGACCAAGAAGAAAAAATGGCCCCATCACACATCCACACTGGATCACGTTCAGCACGAAGTGCTAAAGAAAGCCATTGACGCACAGCACCTTGATTGTTTCCCTGTGCCTCTTCAATATCTGCCAACAATAAATAAACACTTTCCCGTGGATGACATTGTAATGCTTTTTGTGCCTTCTCTCTTGCTAATGCTGTTTCACCAGCATCCAAAGCTGCTTTAGCAATAAGGAAAGCCGACTCAAATGCATCTTTATTATAAGAAGCAAGTGTCTTAGCCCTTTTCAATCGCCCAATGGCTCCTTCTTCTCTTTCAAGATAAAGCGCTCCCAAGTCAGGATGAGGCTCCTTTTGCCAAGCCGCTATAATCATTTTATCCGCTTTACGCGTTTCGTTTAATTTATAAAGAATATCAGCAGCAATAACTATTATTGGAACAAAATCAGGCGCCAATTTATGGGCTTTCAAAATAGCTTCACGTGCTTGTACAGGATGTGTATCAAACAAAGAAAGAGCCTGCCCACTTAGTAGTAAAACCTGTATATGCTGCCGCTCTGGAATCGCGCGAATAGAACGCGGGAGAGCTTTTTGCGTTCTTTCAAAAATAGTAAGTGCCTTATCCCATTTACCCTCAGTACTTAACCGATCAAGCACCGCCTGATGCGCCCATAAAAGTGCTGGCGATAAAGTCAGTGCCTCTTCAGCATATTGTTGCGCTGCCTCATAAGCTTTACTCTTCATTGCTTCACGAAACAAACCATAAAGTCCAACCAGTTTTGTCGGATCTTCCTTTCTCATCTCTTCATAAAGACCGATGGCGCGAACAGAGTCATTTTGTAAAGACAAGGTTTGCGCTTGTAAGAGTTTTACCAATGGCTCTTGTTTCCCTGCAAGATATTTAGCAACACGTGCTTCCATTTTTTGCGCAACCATACTATCACCAGCAAAAGTTGCAAGAATCCCCTTTGAAAGAGCTTCGTAACCACGCTTTTGATGGCGTTTATAAAAATAATTGGAAAGAGCATTCGGTATGGAAAAAAAGAAAGACAATAACCACCATAAAAGCACCAGCGTTACAAAAAATAAAATAAGCACACTTAACACTGTAAGAAATGAAGCAGAAAATCTGAAATGCAAAAATGTGAGAACAAAAATACCATTGTGATTAGCAACCCACGTGAAAGCTAAACCGAGGATACAAACAACAAAAATATAAATAAAAACACGTATCATCTTGGGCCTATTTACATCTTTGTTGCTTTAAAAGATCCTTGTTGCACAGACAATAACAATTGCTGCAACAACTGTTGAATAGCAATATGTCTTTCAAGCTGCTTAACAAAATCCATTGAAACATCTTTTGCACTTTGGGGCAATGATTGCCATTCGCTCAAAGCCTTTTCGTAATCACCAGCTTGAATGGCAACTTCCATGCGTGCCGCAATAGCCCCCAGCGTTGTCCCTTCAACATTTCCAATCGGTCGCGAAACAATGAGCCCTTTTATCCACGCTAAAATTCGGTCAAAAAAACCAGCATCTGACGCAACAAGATTTTGCGTACCAACAATTGCATCAGCAACATGAGCAAAATCAACTGAAAGTTGTGCTGAACTTGGAAGACCCACAGTAGCTGTTTTTTGCAACACATCAAGTCCATTAATCGAAGGCGATAATTGCCGCAACAGCTTTAATTCATTATTATAAGATCCACCACGCTCTATAGCATTTTTTAATGAACTAATTGCAGTAAAGAGCGCGGTATCTATTTCTTTTTTCTCACTATTTTTAACAGCAGTTTCTTCCTGTAGTGCTTCTAACTGTTGTTTTAACGCAGCAAGATCATTTGCATTGCTCTGCCCAACAGACAAAGCCGTCTCTATCTCTTTCGACTTTCTAACAAAAGTTTGTACAGTTTCTTCAAGAGCTTTTACTTTTTCCTCTAAAATCGCAAAAGCTTTTTTGCTTTCTTCTTTCGATAGTTCATCATTTTTCGTTGTTTTAAACTGTTGTGATGAAAAAGAAGAAAACTCTGTTTTTAACGTATCAATTTCTTGAAAGACCCGCCTCAATTGTTCCTTTGTGTCTTCACCTTGACTTTTTGCGGCTTCAGCAATCTGCAAAGCTTTTTCTCCTCCAGCAGAATTTTCCACAAAAGGAGAAGGAAAAAAACCAGCCCATTGAAGCCCCATAAAAACTCCCAAAGCAATGAATCCTCCCAAAATCCCAGAAAGGGACAAGAAAAGCCAAGTTGTACTAGAGATACTTTTATCCTGACCTTGCATATTCTGTTTTTCTCGCGCATGAGATTCTACAGAATTATGGATTTTTTCCTCTGAATCATGGGGAACAGCTTCATGTTCAATAACTGGTTTCTTACGGCGCGTACCAGCATAATGTGGTTTAACTTTTGGTTTTGAAGAATCGACCATCTCTGTCACTTTTCGTGCACACTTTTTTTAATGATAAAATAATAAAATGAAAAAAGTTTTAAAAACGCAGCTTTTCTCAATAATATTTACAATTATCGCCTTTAATAGACAAGTTTTAAAAAAAACATTTGCATTTTATACTCGAAAATACAGCTTTATTTTTTAATCCATGATATCATAAAATTCAAAGAAAATGCCAAAACACATATTTTTCATAGAAAAATCAATTCTAAGAGAAATACTTTGCATCTTTTTCTGTTCATGGTACGCACGCAGGAAAGAAGCTTCAATATAAGGTTTTGTTTAAAATGCGTCTGCTGGGAATAGAAACAAGTTGTGATGAAACGGCAGCAGCTGTCATTGAGTATAACAATGAATCAAACAGCCAAATTCTTTCCAATGTTGTTTGGAGTCAAATTGATCACCATGCACCTTACGGCGGTGTTGTTCCTGAAATTGCTGCTCGTGCCCATGTTGAAGTTCTTGATCATTTAATTCTGCAAGCACTAACAGAAGCAAACACAAAATTAAAAGATATTGATGGCATTGCAGCCACCAGTGGACCTGGTTTGATAGGAGGATTGTTGGTAGGCGTTATGAGCGCAAAAGCACTCTCTCTTGCCACTGGCAAACCATTTATTGCGGTAAATCACTTAGAGGGACATGCTTTAACAGCTGTGTTAACGCACAACGTCAGCTTCCCTTATTTATTACTTTTAGTTTCAGGGGGTCATACACAAACAATCATTGTTCATGGAGTAGGCAACTACCAACGTTTAGGAACCACTATTGATGATGCATTAGGAGAAGCCTTTGATAAAACAGCAAAACTTTTAGGTCTTCCTTATCCTGGTGGACCAGCACTTGAAAAAGCAGCTTTATTTGGTGATAAAAATCGCATCCCTCTTCCACGTCCTTTAAAAGGTGAAAAACGATTAGATTTTTCTTTTTCAGGACTCAAAACTGCTGTTCGACAAGCCGCAACAGCCATAGCTCCTCTTACAGAAAATGATATTGCTGACATTGCCGCAAGTTTTCAAGCCGCCGTAACCGATACAGTACGTGATCGCGTTCACCTCGCTCTACAGCACTTTGCCCACCAATATCCTCTCTCTCATGATCAAGAAAAGCGTTCTCCTGCTTTGGTTGTCGCAGGCGGTGTTGCCGCAAACCAAGCCATTCGCTCTACGTTGCAAAAACTTGCCCATCAACATGGTTTTGAATTTATAGCCCCTCCTCTTTCCTTGTGTACCGATAATGCTGCAATGATTGCTTTTGCCGGTGCACAAAAACTCGTACGAGGAGAAACAAACTCTCTTGACATTGCACCCCGCTCACGCTGGCCATTAGATGAAAAAGCCCCGCCCTTGATCGGGATGGGACGCCGTGGAACAAAAGCATAATAAAATTGACGTCCTACACACATCTTAAAGAACGAAGATTTCTACTCAATCCGGTCTATAGATAGTCCGAATTCTCTATCGAGCAGATTCCACCTGCTTCCCACTCACACAATTCACTTAACCCAAAGATCGACACGTAAACCTAAATATTCACCACACATTCTTAAAAACTTCATGTTTCAAAAAACTACCTTATATCATTACACTTCAAATGACGGTATTTTACAGCATAATAAGATCTACTCTCTCCCACGAAGCATAGATATGAATGCCATTCGTTGACCTCATCATCTTTGATCATTTATTCGTTTCATTGTCATTGTAATCTTAAAGCTTTTTAGAACCAATTTTCTTAATTTTTTCCAACAAACTCTTATAGTAACCGCATTTCAAACCATAGCTGAAAAGATAAGCAAAGAGCAAAATACTTTTATACAACATGAAATATCAATGGAGCGTGTCTCTCTACTACACATTATTTTGAAACAAGAAAAAATAGATAATAGTCGTTCTTTACCCCATTTTAAAAATCATCGTTGATGGTATTACAAAGATGCTTATAAAAATGCATAACAGTCTATGAAAAAGGAGAACTCATGGCTTATTGGCTTTTTAAATCTGAACCCCATAAATGGTCATGGGAGATGCAAAAGAAAAAAGGAGCTGATGGCGAACAATGGGATGGTGTACGCAATTATCAAGCCCGTAACAATATGCGCGCTATGAAATATGGTGATAAAGGTTTTTTTTATCATTCAAATAAAGGTTTAGAAATTGTAGGAATTGTAGAAATATGTGCTGAAGCGCACCCTGATTCTACAAGCTCTGATCCACGCTGGGAATGTGTGGACATCCGTGCACTTTGTGACATGCCAACACCTGTTTCATTAAAACAAATTAAAGCCAATCCCAAACTAGCAAATATGGTGCTGGTCAAAGCCAGCCGCTTATCAGTGCAACCCGTAACAGAAGATGAATGGAAAGAAGTCTGTTTAATGGGCAACCTTAAGGAGGAAATGCTTTTATCTTAAAACAATAATTTTTATTCATTAACTCATATAAAAAGATGCTTCATAGCGCAGAAGAATAAGCTCAACACATCCTTCTGTTGAGGTATTCTCATGCTAAATGCATAAATATGATATTTTTCTTTGTCATTTTTTATCCTGCACTCTTTCTCAATACAGTCTCCTTCCAAATTACACAAAAAACCTCTTTATGATGCATCTTTTCGGCATTGCTAAAGGCAAAGCTTGCTCAACGATTATAATAAGCAACACCACGAACATAACACACAATCCCCTTCGCACACAAATGCAACAAAAAAACAAAACTGAACGTGGATAAAAACAATAAAAACGATCGTGAAGTTCTCCTAAACAGTGCATATGTGCTAAGTGTTGCACAATTCTCTTCACGCTTAAAAAACGCATCATATTGCGTGTTTATTGTTTTGCATGTTGGACGAGTGCACCTCATACCGCAGGATTCTCTCATTCCCAACCTGTTTTATATTGAATCAATCAAAAGCTATTGGCTTGCACATTCTAAGCGGAGAAAGTCCCATATAGATAAAAAACGTGAAAGAAAGCACTAAAAATTCCTCCTATGAATCGTCTCAAGTGCCAAGGACTGTCCGCAACACCCACGAGCTGGCAAAGTGAATGATAGTGCCAGCTTGTTTCTCCATAAGCGTAAAGATGATGACACTCAATAGCTAAAACACCTTCTAGAACATAAAAAACGCTTCCAACCAATACGTAAAATACCCTGCAGACGGAATACCTTCTTTTCAGCAAGCAACCATTAGAAATTATAAAAGTTTATTTTTTAGAAGCGCTCTTTTTTAATTTTCCTCTTTTAATTTTTCTTGCATGAAATCTTATTTTTCATGAAACTATATCAATCAGTGCATCAACATGCCTATAAGGAAAAACATGAACCACTATACTCTTTTAATCGTTGAAGACGATGATCTACGCCCCATTTTAGTAGAACAATTGCAAATGCATCAAGAGTTTAAAATTTTCCAAGCAAAAACAGCAGAAGCGGGAATGAGAATAATCCAAGAAGAAAATATTGATCTCACTATTTTGGGATTTCAACTTCCTGATCTTGATGGCTACAAAGCCGTTAAACAATTACGCACCCAAGGATTTCGTGCCCCCATTATCATGATAATAAATTATGATACAGACTGTGATAATATTTTAGATCTTGAAACAGGCGCCAATGATTATGTAATAAAACCCTTTCGCTTTGCGGTGTTATTAGCGAGAATTCGAGCACAGTTGCGCCAATATGAACAAAATGAAGACGCAACCTTTCATATTGGTCCCTATACTTTTAAACTAAGACAAAAACTTCTTCTTGATCAATGCAACAATAAAATCTGTCTCACAGAAAAAGAAGCAGCGATTCTTAAATGTCTCTATTATGCCAATGATAAAATTGTCAGCCGTGAAACATTGTTAGAACAAGTTTGGGGTTATAATGAAAATATTATCACCCATACTTTAGAAACCCATATCTATCGTTTGCGACAAAAAATCGAAAAAGATCCCTCCAATGCACAAATTCTCATGACAGATCAAAATGGTTATCGTTTAAATCTTTAATTCGAGATTTACTGTTTCAAAAATAATTTTAATATCCTAAATGAAAACAGAAACGAGATGAAAAAAACTTCACGTATAATTCGAATGCTATTACATATACATAGAACTTACTCTTATCTGTACTCTTATGACAAAATATATAACATTATGAATAAAAACGAAATATTCCAACATGAGAACCAGAAACAAAAATGCTTTCAACCCTCACGATATACTTTGTAACTTCTGTTTCACATGCTTTTGTTCTTTCTAAAGTTTTTAATATGTTTCGCATATAAATAATCGTGATATCTTTTAGCAACATTCTTGATCATAACTATCATCTTTAGATGAGTGCTATTTATGATTATTTTTTCAGAAAAACCGCTCCACGCACTGCTTTATCTCATATTCACTAGCCTAAATTGAGAGATGTTTTTTATCTTTATAATTTTCTTCTATTCTTTATGATTTTATCTCCTCTTAAGAGGTTATATAATTAATGATATAACGCTAAATGTTTATCCTAACGATAAAGCCACTGAGCACCACCATCTTTACGTTTATAAAAGAATAAGCCAGCACCATCACACACTTATGTTAGATCTAGATGTTGCAGAGGAGCCCTTGATACTTGAGATGGTTCATAAGAAGCATTTTAATCCTTCCTTGTACAGTTTTTAACCACCATAAACCATATTATGCAAGATCCCTTGGACTCTGCTATTTTTACGAAGATACCAGTATTTTTTTCTTTTAAAATGTTTCCACTATTCATGAAATATGGTTCGGTATATAGATACTTGAGATTTTTATTCACATACCAATTCCACATATTAATGTACAAAAGAATATTTTTAAATTGTAAATGCAAAAAATTGAAATAAGAGAATCCTTCTATACTTTCGGTTCTTATGACAATGACAAAATGATTAATTATCTTTATAAATTAAAATATTTCTTGTCTGTGGTGATAAAGCAGGAATAAAAATACGTCGCGACTGACGACGCTGTACGAGCAAACCCTGATAAACACGTTTTTGTGCCTGACACATTAAGAGTCCACCAAAATAAGGCAAAAGATAGCGAGCAAATGGCTCGTAAAAAAATGAGAACAACCGCGAAAAATACCCCGTAGAGGGCATATAGTGTACAATTTCTTGTATTGGTCCAGAAACAAAATTTGTTTTTTCGAACAAACGAGTAATTTGTTGCCGACTATAGGGTTCGCCATAACCAAAGGGCGTAGTAATATTGCGCGCCCAAAAGCCAGAGCGATTAGGTACAATAACGATCAAGTGGCCATTGGGTGCTAAAACACGCCATATTTCATTCAACGTTTCAAATGAATTTTCTGTATATTCTAATGCATGTACCAATAAAATACAGTCAACTGACGCATCCGGAAGCGGCAAATCTTCTTCAAAAACAAGCGCTGTAGCAACTTGCTCAGAACAAGGCCAAGGCGAAACACCCTGAGAAGCTGGCATAAAAGCAAAACATTGTTGGGCACGTTCACGCAATGTAGAAAGATAAGGAAGTGCATAACCCAATCCCATAATCCGTTTATCCGTAAGATCAGGCCACCATAAATTCAATTGGTCACACAGCGTTTTTTGCACACGCAGTCCAAGTGCAGAAGCATAAAAATCTTTCAGCGTAACGATATCCAACTCAACATACCATGTAGAAACAAATTTCAAACATTACAGATTTTCATATACCAAACCTATATGGACTTCTGCTTTTTTTCCGCAATAGCGAACATTTCAATATTGCATATTTTAAACTTAAATGATTAAAAAATCAGTACAATAGGATGATTATTGCCTTACAAGCACTTTAATCATTTTTTTGGAGATAAACCCCATAGAGGTTCTTCATATACTGTTTTTGACATCAATTAAGAAAAAAGCCAACACTGGTTAATTAAAATGAAGCAATCTTTCAAGATAGTTTTTTTCTTCTTCTGAAAGATGCTCTTTACCAAGACGTTTGCGAATTTCATCCAAAATCTGCCGCGTACGCATTTGATCACTTTCTTGTGGTAGTGCCTCGCCTTCTTGTTCTTCATCTGTTGTTGAAGAAAGTGGACGTCCTAACGGATCTTTAGGACCAAAATCAGCATTTTGATCATCTCCCGTTTCTTTAAGTGTTTCGCGCATTTTTTTCAAAACATTTTGTGCACCTTGCCTCAAAGATTCCAAAGCATCAGACTGATTTTGTATAGATACCTGATGATTTCCATTATCAAGCGCATTTTCCGCAGAATTCATTTTTTCTTCTGCCCTTTTCAATGCGCCCCCTGTTTCAAATCCTTGTTCTGATAATTCTTTTTCTAATGTTGATAATTCAGATTGCAATTCAGCTTGACGTTTTTTTAAAGATTTTTTTTGTGTTTCCGGTACATTTTCTCCGCGTTTTTGTTCCATCTCTAACTGATGTGTTTCATTGAGAATTTCTTGCTGACGACGCATTAAATCTCCAAGCTGGTCCATCTTTTCTTTCATTTGTGCAGATTGGCTTTTTTCTCCCTCATTTTGATTGCCTTTTTGCACATGCAAATGATCAAGCGTCTGTTCAACTTCCGCCAAGAGTTGTTCAGCTGCTAAAGAAGAGCCCGTTTTAGCCATTTCCTCAATTAAATTTAGCTTTTCTTGTAATGTAGATTCAGAAAGATTAGGACTTTTTGAGCTTTTAGAATTTTTAGAAACTTGACTATCCGGTGCTTTTTCAGCCAAAGCACGAATATACTCATCCATAGCTTGACGTAAATCTGCCATAAGCCGTTCAATTTCTGCCGCTGAAGCACCATAACGCAGTGCATCACGTAAAGCAGCTTGTGCTTGTTTTAACTTTTTTTGCACGGATTCAAGCTGATTATCTTCAATACCCAAAGCAATTTGCCATAAATAATCCACCACATCGCGCAAATCCTCGTCTGTTTGTGCTAAAGAAAGTCTTGTCCACGCACTTTGTAGAACAATAAAATGCAATGCATTTTGCAACCCCTTTTCTGGACGCACAAGCAAAGCAGAAAGCATATCCAATACACGCTCTTTCACAGAAGCATCAAGAGCTAATAGACGACGCAATTCAACCACTGCGCGTGCAACAGGATTCGAAAAAACACGCTGTGGTAATATCATAACAAAAGTTTTGCTACGCCCTTTCTGCCCCGCACCATCTTCTGCCACCAAAGTAATTTTGACTTGCGAACCTGCCCATGGATGCGCTGATATATCCTGCACCATTCGCATTTTCCCCTTTCCACCACGCGGAAGAAGAAGCTCTATTTCCGGAGCATTATAAAGAGAAGAAGCACTTTTATTCTGAGGAAGAAAAGGCTCTATTTCAACAAAAGCCTTTGTCACACCATAATCATCATCCACCACATATCGTAACTCCAATGATCCCGTTAAAATCCTCCCTGGTTTTTCCAACCAATGAATTGTTGGAAGCGTGTCCTTAATTATCTGCAAATGCCATTGCTGTTTTTTACGACGTGATGATACAAATAAATTTATTGGATGCTTTAAATGTGTTTCAAAATGAACAATTGGATCATTCAAAGCTGTTTGTTCCGTTTTCTCTGAAAACGAAACTTCCCTCCCATCTTCTACAGACTTTGCTTTTACTGTAATGCCAGCCCCATTGACAACACGCACAACAACATTACTCCCTTCAGGGATTTCTCGTTGTGTTTCCTCATCTTTTGTCAAATAAATCGGTGCCACACCGGTATAAGCAGGTGGTGTTACCCAAGCATCAATCCGCATGAGTTTTTCATCAACGACAGGACGAAAATCAAAGGCATCAGCCAAACGCCCCCCTTGTGAACCAAAAGAAAAACTAAAAGCGCACACAAAAAGAAGAGCACACAAAGCCCTCAAAGCCAAAGGATCATAATCCGCACTATTAAGAGAGATAAATCCAGTTTTTAAATGGTATAATTGCTTTGCCATTCGGCGTTGATGTTCACGCCAAATAACAGCACTAAAATCTTCATCATTTTCAGAACATAAACGATCTGTCTGAATATTCAAAGGCTGGTGTCTAAGATCATTGACGCATTCAAGGCGGCAATTTACTTCCCGCATTGTGGGAAACCGAAAACGAATAAGAAAAAATAAACTCGCCCCAGCACAAATAAGTATAACCCCAAGTAAGAGCAAATGTGACCAATAGCCCAAAATACCAAAAAGTCCCAACCAGCTAAACGAACAAAAGAGACTAAGAACGAGGAAAAATGGCAACAACCGTACCCACATCCGTTCAAATGAAAGGATCCCCCACATCAAAATGCGCACACACAAAAGCTTCATTGCAAAACCTTTGATGTTTTTATTTTTCATAAACAAGCATTTATCCCCTTTTATCGTGGTGCATTAAGATCATAAACCCCATACAAAACAATTTCTAGAAAATAAATTGTTTCATCAAAGTTTAGTAAAAATAAGACCCAAAATATTTAATAATGCTCAATCTAATTTGGGCTCAATCCAATCTGGAATATGATCACAGCCTATCAATTGTGCATAATCAAGGCGTGGACGAATGACTGCATAACGCGTATCCTGAACCAGAACTTCCGGCACCAAAAGTCGACTATTATAAGTGCTTGCCATCACTGCGCCATAAGCCCCTGCTCCTGTTAACATCAAAACATCACCCGCTTTTAACACTGGTAAAGAACGTTCCAAACCTAAATAATCACCAGTTTCACAAATAGGACCGACAATATCAGCATTAATCAGAGGGGCATCTATTGGTGTTTTTTTCACTGGCATTACATTTTGCCACGCATCATAAAGCGTTGGACGCATGAAATCATTCATCGCCGCATCAACAATAACAAAATTTCGTCCTTCCGCCTTTTTTAAATACACAACCGATGTCACCAACACACCGGCTTCACCAACAATACTACGCCCAGGTTCTAGGATAATATTGATCCCTAAAGGCGCAATATGTTTCTTTACCAGTGCTGCATACTCAAAAGGAGAAGGTACTGGATGCTTCTCATAACCATAAGGAATACCAAGCCCGCCCCCAATATCGATATGGGTTATCGCATAACCATTATTCCATAATTGACGCACAAAATCTGCAACAATAACAAATGCATCTTCAAACGGTTTTAAATCACAAATTTGACTGCCAATATGGAGATCAACACCACACACATGAAGACCAGGCAATTGAGCTGCTTTTTTATATACATCACCCGCCAAAGACAGTGGAATACCAAATTTATTCTCAGACTTACCTGTTGTAATTTTCTTGTGAGTCTTAGCATCCACATCAGGATTAATGCGTAAAGAAATACGAGCCGTTTTTGAAAGCGCAGCAGCCCGCGCCGATAATTGTTCAAGTTCTGGCTCTGATTCAACGTTAAAACAATAAATATCTTGTGCAAGAGCAAAATCTATTTCTCTCACTGTTTTACCAACACCAGAATAAACAATATTCTGCGCAGGAATACCAACAGCAAGTGCACGCCGTAATTCCCCTTCTGAGACCACATCAGCTCCCGCTCCATTGTTAGCTAAAAGTTGTAAAACTGCTTGATTGGAATTCGCTTTAACCGCATAAGCAATTAAACTCGGCATATCATGAAATGCATTCTGATAATCTTTAAAATGTGCAACGATTGCGCTAGCTGAATAACAATAAAAAGGTGTTTCAACTTCTCGCGCAAGTTCCAAAAGAGAAAGACCTTCAGCGTGAAGCACACCCTGATGATAAGAAAAAAAACGCATAAAAATTCCTATTGTATTAACCGATCAAGAATAAAAGGTTTATCTTTTTTACCTTGAGAAACAAAAGTTCCTTGTGAAGAATTCACTCCTGTTGAAGGAGGTAACTCTAATGACCCTTTACGCCCACACCCAACGATACCCAAGCCCCCAAAAAGGACAATTATCAACCCCTTTAATATAATTTTCATCTGTCCTCTTTCCTCATCTCGATCTCTTTGTTACCTTTAAAATACAATCACTCAAGCGCTCACGAGACGCTTTTTCCAATACGCAATTTGCCGAAGAACCTCTGAAGGCGCTGTTCCCCCAAAGCTTTTACGACTTTCAACAGATTTTTCAACGGTCAAAACATCAAAAAGTGTCGCATTGATATCAGGACAAATTGCTTGAAGTTCATCTAATGATAAATCATGAAGGCGACACTGTTTTTTTTCTGCCAATGCCACAGCACACCCTGTGATGTGATGTGCTTCGCGAAAAGGAATCCCTAAATTGCGTACAAGCCAATCCGCAAAATCTGTAGCTGTTGCATACCCTAAATCCGCTGCTTGTTTCATGGCTTTTTTATTCACTTTCAAATCAGCAATCATCCCTGTCATTGCTGCTAGTGATAATTCCAAACTCAAAGCCCCATCAAACACATATTCCTTATCTTCTTGCATATCCTTTGAATAAGCAAGCGGTAATCCTTTCATCACCGTTAACAATCCCATAAGTGCACCATTCAATCGACCTGCTTTCGCTCGTACTAACTCTGCCGCATCAGGATTTCTCTTTTGTGGCATAATGGAAGACCCTGTTGAAAAAGCATCTGATAAATGAATAAAACAAAACTGTTCACTTGACCAAAGAATTATTTCTTCTGCTAAACGTGAAAGATGTGTTGCACAAAGAGCGCCAGCGCTTAAAAATTCCAATGCAAAGTCACGATCTGAAACACTATCAATTGAATTGCGTGTAGGTTCCCGAAAGCCTAGCGCTTTTGCTGTCATAAAACGGTCAATTGGAAAGCCTGTCCCCGCTAAAGCAGCCGCCCCTAAAGGCGATTCATTCATTCGCTCAACAGCATCACGCATCCGCGATAAATCTCGACCAAACATTTCAACATAAGCCATCATATAATGACCCAATGTTACGGGTTGAGCCAATTGTAAATGCGTAAAGCCTGGCATAAAGGTATCAACATGTTGTTCTGCGCGAATAAGTAATTGCTCTATCAATCCTTTTAAAGCTTGTGCTATTTTTTGCGTTGCTTCACGTACCCACAAGCGAAAATCAACAGCAACTTGATCATTGCGTGAACGCGCCGTATGCAAACGTCCTGCTGCAGGACCAATCAACGCACTCAACCGCGCTTCAATATTCATATGAATATCTTCAAGCTTTCGTGAAAAAACAAATTTACCGTCTTCAATTTCTTGGCGAATAAGTTTCAAACCATGAACAATTTTTTCATAATCTGATTGTGAAATGATTTTCGTTTGCGCTAACATAGCTGCATGAGAAAGAGAACCTTCAATATCTTGTCGATAAAGTTTTTGATCAAAATCAATAGAGGCATTAATTTCTTCCATAATTGCAGCAGGACCTGCCGCAAACCGACCACCCCACATTTGGTTCTTTAACTTCTCATCTGTCATATTCTGAAAACACCCATCCAAAGGACAAAATTATGATTTTTCAAATTTTCATCAGCGAAAAAAACAATAAAAAAAGGCAACTCTCCCTTGCATTCTTTATCATTGCACTGAGTTTATACGCAACCATAAACTACGATACCAAAAGAGAGTTTTTTCTTTTCAATTTCATTTCAGCAGCACAAGCACAAGAAATAAACATTAATAAAGCACGAGCAGAAAAAATGATGGCGATACGAAAAGCAGCAAAAGGCTTTTTTAGCCACATACGATTTGCTGATACGCTCTCAGATATGAACAAACTCTCTTTCAAGGATATTCAAGGAAAAGAGCGCACACTCAGCGAATTTACCGGAAAACCAATGCTGGTCAATCTATGGGCTATTTGGTGTGCACCTTGCCGCACAGAAATGCCTGAACTTGCGCAATTAAAACGTGAATTAGGTGGAGAAAACTTTGATGTCATAGCTATTAATATCGATAAAACTGCTTCTCCTGAAAAAATTCAGCAATTTTTACAGAATCTTCATTCAGATAATTTGCTTTACTATCGCGATGAAACAATGGATATTTTCAACAATGTTAGAAAACAGGGGCTCGCTTTAGGACTCCCCATTACATTGCTCATTGATAAAGAAGGATATCTCATTGCTTCTTTCAATGGTGCAGCTCCATGGGCCAATGACGATGCCAAAGCACTTATAAAAGCAATCATTAAAGAAGCCCTATAACTTTAATAACCGCGTCTTTTTAAACGTTGTATAACAAGATCCAGTGCTGACAAAAAAGCAGAACGGTCTTTACGAGAAAAAGGACGGGGACCACCTATTATACTACCCTGTCCACGCAAATCTTCCATCAAATTGCGCATCGCCAAAGCCTGACCAATTGAATTTACATCAAAAATACGCCCCGTTGGCGAAAGACAAAAACCCCCAGCTTGCACAACCCGCGCTGCTAAAGGAATATCACTGGTAATAACGATACTTGCCTCATGCACATGTTCTACAATCCAATCATCAGCACCATTGAATTCACCAGCAACGACCACTCTTTCAATGAGTGCTTCATCTGGAAGGGACAAAGAACGATTTGCCACAACAAATGTCTTAAGCTGATAACGATTCATCACACGATAAACTTCATCTTTTACGGGACAAGCATCTGCATCAATCAACAAAGTGATAGCAGGCTTTATTGGGATACTCATACCTTGGCTTTCAAGTAATAATAAACTCTTTCATTCATCTGAATGTTGCAAATCCTTGCGATAAAACATTATCGCCGCGTTTATTTCTCCTCCCAAAATAAAAATTGCACTCAATATGTAGAGAAAAATAATAGCAACCATAATAGATGCCAACCCTGCATAGGTAGAAATATAATCAAACATCGTTAAATATTGCGCAAAAGCGATAGAAGCCATAAACCATATAAACATTGTCACCACTATTCCTGGTAAAATATCTATAAATTTCCGCCGCCCTGCTGGAAGCCATTTATGAACAATCAAAAGACTGATAAACAAAATAATGATTGCAACTGTATAACGCCATACACGAATAGCAGCAATATATTCAGTCATAAAAAAAGAATGATTTTGCATAATTTTGATCAACAAAGGCGCCAGAATCAATAAAAAGCTAATCACAACAAGACCAACAGCTCCAAGGATTACAAAAAACAGACTTTGAAAACGACAAAACAACAAACTCCGTCGATCAGTAACACGGTAAGCTTTATTTAAAGCCGTACGCAAAGCCTCTATCCCATTAGAAGCAAAATAAGCCGCTCCAATGACAGAAAGCGTCAACACACCTCCTCGATGAATGGTTAAAACATTGACAATTTCCTGAGATAAAGGCTCTGCGATAACATCAGGCAATAACTGCACCAGTGCTTTAATTTTTTGCGGTGTATAGGTAAAAGCACCTAGAAAACGAGCAAACGATGTTCCAAAAATAAAAAAAGGGAAAAATGCTAAAAGCCCCGATAGCGCAACATGGCTTGCAAAAGCACTCCCATTATCACGCCAATAATGACTTACTGCGTCACCCAAAATACGATAGCTATACCAAAAGATATTTTTTAACAAAACTCAATACTTTCTGGTAAAACTCTTCCTCAGTCTATTTCAAGTTTTATAAAAATCATCAAAGCTCTGCAAATAAACATTTTGCAATGTTGCAATATAACGGTCAATAATCAATACGGTCAAGCCCGACTTTATACCAAAACAAAAACAATAACCCACTCTATGAAGTTCTACAACAACCTCATTTTTTTGTTACTTCTACAGATCAGTAACCTCTTCTGTACATTATATGCCCTATAGAGAGCTAAGCAAGATGATCGTGCACACATAAAACCTTTTAAAGTCATGGTTATCTGTATCGGAGCAATCGTCACTCTTTTTTATTGCAATCTATGACTGAATAAAGAAAAAACTTCTTATCGATTTCTAGAAAAAACCAACGAAATTCAACAAAAACCCCTTGCTTTTATTCACCCTTTTTTAGAAACACTCTGACGTCCAAAATCAGGAGCATCAATTTCCTGTCCAGCATCAATAATATTGCGACGTACAGCACGCGTACGTGTAAAAAAGTTAAACAGTGTCTCACCATCTCCTAAATGAATTGCCCGTTCTAAAAAAGCAAGCCCCTCACTAAAACGGCTCAACATTTCTAAAATAGCATCCTTATTATGCAAACAAATATCTCGCCACATAACGGGATCAGAAGATGCTAAACGCGTAAAATCACGAAAACCGGAAGCGGAATAAGCAATTACTTCCGAATTTGTTACTTTTTCTAAATCACTCGCTGTCCCAACAGTATTATACGCAATCAAATGGGGTAAATGTGAAACAATAGCCAAAACAAGATCATGATGCTTAGGTTCCATCTTTTCGACACGCGCACCACAAGCTTCCCAAAACGCTGTTAATTGTGCGACAGCAGCAGCATCGCTATCCGCAAAAGGCGTTAAAATACACCAACGATTCATAAATAAATCAGCAAAACCAGCATCCGGTCCTGAATATTCCGTTCCAGCAATTGGATGCCCTGGAATAAAATGAACCGTTTTTGGCAATAAAGGTGCCATTTCCGCAATAACCAACGCTTTCGTAGAACCAACATCACTCACAATCGCTCCAAGTTTTAAATGATCACGAATGGTTTTTGCCACTTCTGCACTAGCCCCAACAGGAACAGAAAGAATAACCAAATCTGCTCCTTCAACAGCTTTTGCATTATCTGTCGTATAAAAGTCCCCAAGCTCCAATTCACGCGCTCTTTTCAGGGTTTCTGGACGACGTGTTGCAATAGAAATCTGAGCCGCAAGATTTTTCTTTTTAATCACTCTTGCTAAAGAAGACCCAATCAGACCGATCCCAATGAGTGCTATTTTTTCAAACTGAATATGGAGCATCTTTCACCTTCAAAGATTCTTTGCAAATGGCAATAAAGACAATTGTAAAATCACAATTTTCTTGTTTGTTTGTTCAAGAGTTATGCGTAAAACATTAAAAAATGACAACTAGGGAATAAAGAATAACGCAGTTTACCAATTATCACCTGCGCAAGCTGACAACAGATCACTTTACCTAGAAAACACATAAAAAATAAATGACGAGAAATCTAACATCACGCTCTAAAACTCCCTCTTAATTACTGATCAAAGCGCATCACCGAAACAAAATAAAATGCACTCTCAATTAGGATAACAACGACTCTACATAAAATCCCATCAGTTTACTTTATCTTACTAATTTTACTCACAAAAAAACACATCAAAAGCGTAAGCAGACACTAGCTCTTCTCCAATTATCCCGATACGTTCATTAATTTGTACATCAGACCTATATAAAAACGTATTACGCCTCCACCTACAACAACAACATAAGTTTCGCGAATATTGAAAACACCGTAAAACAACGCATACCAAAAGATACCATTAAAAACATTTTCCTCTCCAGATTCCGGATACCATAAATCAAATAAATATGAGAAAAACACGACCTCTCAATAAAGAAAAAGTTTGATAATAAAAACACCGAATATCCCTTTAATGGAATCACACCCCTCACGTAAAACAGAACGCCCTAAATAGAATAGATTTGGATTACAAATTCATGCGTTTGTTTTAAAAAGACATCTCGCTCTCTAGCCTATCTCACGACAGTGTTCGTAAATGTTATAACTATAAATCTATTAAGCACGACCCTCTTCACACTTAATAAAACACTATCATTATATTTTCCTACCCCCAATGTTGCAAAAAACCTTGGAATTTGAGAGCATTCATAAGAGGCATTTTAGTGCTTTCTTGCACAGTTTTTATCCACACGCCCCCACTTATGACGTGCAAAAGACATTGTTCTGATTGATTCAATATGAAAAATAATAAATTATTAATAATAAACAATGGCTAGCTCTGTTTATGAGACACATTCATTGCTAAGATAATAATCTCTATATCAAACATAAAAGTTTCCCCATAGGTGTTGTCATTTTCATCATAATCTATTTTGACTTTCTCCTCATCCCACGAAGATTCTTAATTCATACCAATCTGCAAACAATTCATTTTCTTGTCTAAAAGATTCCTCTGGCTCACTATTTTATGTGATTCAATTAATCTATAATACATTGATTTATAAAAATAATACTTTTTTCAATTTGAATCATAACTTCGAATACTGTAAAATTCTTCCATCACAAACCCTCTTATCAATTAAAATCTCTTGTCTACACATCACAAGAAGACATGTGAGCAAAAATGATGAAAAACGCTTTCTAATGCTAAAAACTGTAGCAACATTAGAGGCTAGCAAAGTATATAATGAGTGTCGACTTGCACTTTTATTAAGCGTAAAGATAGAGTTGCTCTATGGGTTTTATATTCTTCACAAGGAACTTTACTTCTACACCATTCATAAACACCGCCGCAAAATAGATATGACGCGCATTGAAAAATATTTCTAAGAAAGCGTATGAATCTACCATACAAGTATCTTCTGTTGTTTGAGATACTCTGTTTTACATGAGGGGTGTTACTCCATTAAGACTCTATGAACCAACCTAATATTCACCAAATATCCACACAAAAAACATCGAATACATAAAATTTGATATGAGCCTCGTATCACTACCTAAAAACAGTATTTTACGACACAACAAAATAATAAAACTGTTTCAAAATGGCCTTTTGAAAATAAACTATTTCTTTTGAAGAAAAGTTTCTATCAAGCTTTCAAGCTCCTAAAACGCATCCTCAAAAATACAAGTTCTATCAACCTCTACTTGATAGCATAACAGTTTTAATTGCTGAAAATACCTCTGTGGTATACAAAAAATAAAAAATCATTATATTTCTAGGCTGTTAAGCTGCCATCTGGCGTCGTGCAATAATTGTAAGCCCTAACAAAACTTGACGAATGATAGCTTCACCCAAAAGTGGATTTTTACGACTATCTAAAACAGCACTCTGAATTCTTTCCATTGCATAAGAAATTTGTTCTAACTTCCAATATTTTAAAGCTTGTTCAACGATCTTTTTCCGTTGAAAAAAAATGGGAGGACGTGCCTGAGAAACCACCGTAAAAGGCGAATTTCCTTCAACCTCTACCTGATAACGCAATAGCTGTAATTGCTGAAAATGCCTTTGAGCTGTACTCAAAATTAAAAAAAGTGCCCCCTGCACTGCTGCATGTCGGTTAAAATGCGCTTCAAAGCCTGATATATCGCCCAATAAAAGAGCATCAATGACTTCATCTTGAGAAAGAGCACTGACATCGCTTACAACAGCTTTCACATCTTCAAGAGTAATACGAACATTTGCAGCATAAAGACAAAGCTTTTCTAATTCACCTCGTGATACAAGGCGATCCGCCCCTAAACATTCATGCAACCATCTACGTGCATCTAAAGAAAGAGTCTTCTTAAACTGTCCTAAAACCTCATCAATCAAACCGTCAAGAGAACGCATATCATCGGCAAAACAGGGCAAAGCCATCGCTTTTGATGCTGTTTCAACAGCATTGCGCAACCCTGTTCCTTTTTTTAAATCCCCTGCCTCAATGAGAATAAAACAAGCTTCTGGTGGTTTCTCAATTAAAAGCTTTAAGGCAGCAAGAAAACCTTTTTGGTTAGCAGCATTAGAGATCCATATCAAACGATCTCCCCCAAAAAGCGATAACGTACGCGCTTCATTTTCTAAACGTGCAGGATCTTTATCAATTTCAGCAGCATCCAAACGAATTGTCGAAAATGGATCTTCTATTGCTACCCGTGTAAGTTTTGCAAAACATTGTGCACGCTCACAAATAAGACCACGATCTGGCCCATAAATGAGAACAATAGGAAAAGCACGTGAAAAGCGCATTAGAAACTGATCAACTTCATGTGCTTTTTTCTGAGCCACACTATTAATCCATTAACAGTTCATCATCATCAAGAACTTCCCCGCGAACTTTCTGAAACATGCCAATTAAATCATTTACATCCAAGCCCTTACGCTCTTCATGACAGACATCCAAAATCACTTTTCCACCATGCAACATCAAGGTACGATCGCCATAATCAAGAGCCTGACGCATAGAATGAGTCACCATGATAGTCGTTAATTTTTTCTCTTCAACGATTTTTTCAGTCAACCGCATCACAAAATCAGCCATTCCAGGATCAAGCGCTGAGGTATGTTCATCAAGCAATAAAACATCCGCATGTGCTAATGTTGCCATCACAAGACAAACTGCTTGGCGTTGCCCACCTGACAAACTATCCATAGGATTATGAATATATGCTTCAAGACCAATGCCTAATTGAGCAATTTTCTCTCGAAAAAATTGCCGTTTCTCATGATTTAAAGCCGCACGCAAACCACGACGACTTCCTCGAAGAGCAGCAAGAGCCAAATTTTCTTCAATTGTTAAAGAACCACAACTTCCCTCTAAAGAATCTTGAAAAACACAAGCAATCTTTCCAGCGCGTTCACTGACTGATTGCCTAGAAACATTTTGTCCATTGATAACCACTTTCCCCGTTGAGGGAAGCGTTGCACCCGCTAAAACACTGAGCAAAGTTGATTTACCAGCACCATTTGAACCAATAACCGTAACAAAACTACCCTGATCAATTTTCAGGTTAATATCAATTAAAGCCTGTTTTTCCAAAGGTGTTTGCGGTTTAAATGTGACCCCAACATGAAAAAATTCAATCACGTTTATGCCTCCTCCAATAGCGTGGCACAATAAGGGTTAAAACAACCAACAACGAAGTAATCAACTGAAGATCTGTCGACGTATCAATACCAATGCCATTTGCTTCAAATGCAAATTGCACCGCCACACGATAAAGTACAGACCCTACAATACAGCTGATTATAATCCAAAAAATATTGCGCGTACGAAAGAGAGTTTCACCAATAATCACGGCTGCCAATCCAAAAACAATTGTTCCAATTCCACCGGTAATATCTGTTGCAATCGCAGTTTGAATATAAAGAGAACCACCAAGTGCCACACACGCATTGGAAAGCCCCATTCCAAAATATATCAATGCTGATGTATGAACACCTTGCGCCGTCGCCATGCGTGGATTAGCGCCCATTGCACGCATAGCAAGACCAATTTCACTTTCCAAAAAGCGCCAAATCAAAAACGCCATAACGAGCAACACAATACCAACGAAAAGAGGACGCACAAAAATATCAGACAAACCAAACAGATTATAAAAGGGCGTTAACGCCGTATCAGCAAGAGCTAAATTAACATTAGACCCTCCCATAATTCCCATAATACGAAGATTAACCGTATAAAGTGCCGACATTGTTAAAATAGAAGCTAAAAGATTCAAAATACCAAAATGCAAATTCAACAGAGCTGTTAATAAACCAGCTACCATGCCTGCACAAAAAGCACATGCCATAGCTGTCCATGCATTAAAACCTAAAAGAATCAAGACGCCACAGACACAAGACCCAAGAAGAAATGAGCCATCAACTGTTAAATCAGGAAAGTCCAAAACGCGAAAAGAGAGATAAACCCCTATAGCCACAAACGCATAAATAAGACCTAATTCCACAGCGCCAGAAAACGCAAATATATTCATGTAAAGACAATCCCCATGAAAACTTAACGTATTTTATTGTATCAACATCCTATCAATGAAAGTCATTGAATCACTTTTGTTGCACGATCAATAACTGCCTGCGGAATAACAATCCCTGCTTTTTGGGCTGCTTTCAAATCAATTCGAATGTCATTATTAGCCGCCTGCACAACATCAATATCACCAGGCTTTTCACCCTTTAGAATACGCACAACCAATTTCCCAGCATCAACCCCTACATCATAGAAATTCACACCTTGCGTCATAAAAGGCCCACGCCCGATAGTATTAGCATCAACAGTAAATACAGGCATATTGGCTTCCTCTGAGACCTTTATTGCACCTTCTAAAACAGATAAAATCGTATTATCAGCAGGAACAAAAATAATATCGACCTTACCGATTAAAGCGCGTGTTGCTGCCTGAACATCTGAAGGCTTTGGTGCCGATGAGGGAATAATTTCAATTCCAGCTTTTTTTGCTACATCCTTTAACGTTTTAAGTGTCGAAACAGAATTTGCCTCAGAAGCATTATAAAGATAACCAATTTTTTTCAAATCTGGTTTTACTTCTTGTAAAAGTCTAACACTTTCTGCAACATCTATACGATCCGAACTCCCCGTCATATTACCGCCAGGTTTGGTAAGTGAAGAAACGATTTTAGCTCCGATAGGATCAGAAATTGCTGCAAAGACGATAGGAATTGTTTTTGTTGCCGCAAGCATCGTTTGTGCTGAAGGCGTGGTAATTGCTACAATAACATCGGGTTTATCACCAACAAATTTACGCGCAATTTGCGTTGCTGTTGAAATATTACCCTGCGCTGATAAAAAGGTAAGTTGAAAATTTTCACCTTGCTTATAACCATTTGCTGCAAGCACATCTTCCACACCTTTACGAACAGCATCCGCAGCAGGATGGACCATAATTTGCGTTATTGCAACTTTAACGTGTTTAACTTGGTCATCGGCCTTTGCAACACTGTTCATCATAAAAACAGTTGCAATGATAATCCCTAATATATTTATTCTCTTCAACATTATATTCCACCCCTCTCCATGCAAAAATTAAAAAAGGAATAATCTATTACTGAAGAATTTTCTAAAATCAATCTTTATTTCATTTTATTTAAACATGGACAAAATAAATCAAACTAAAATGATATTTTTTTGTTGCAATTCGTAGAAGCCTACGCCATACAGACAAGACATATATCGAATCGGTAAGCGGGTGTAGCTCAGGGGTAGAGCACAACCTTGCCAAGGTTGGGGTCGTGGGTTCGAATCCCATCGCCCGCTCCATTGAATTTTGTATTTATTCGTTCTTGTATGGAGTTATAGTGTAGCTTGCCAGCGGTTTTGTATATTTTGCCACTGTAGCTTGCCAGCAGGTTTTGTATATTTTGCCACTAGGTTTTGTACCAATTTATTTTTTTCAAAGAGTTTTTAAGGGGTTCTCAAAGGGTCTTCAAAGGCCTTTCAAAGATCATTTAAAGCCTCTTTTTCTTTTCTGCTCAAAATCGCAATTTGAGAT
>NZ_JBHIPT010000109.1:0-5375 GCF_042196205.1 Bartonella sp. AP21QHHD
TTTAAATGAGATGTTTAAAGGAGGGCGCCCCCGCCGCGCCCGCGCGTGTCATTTACGCAGCATCACTTTCATATTCGCTGTCATTATCATCGCCATAATACCCTTCAAAATCAGCATAATACTCATGACGATAATAATCATCTTCGCTCCCAAACTCAGGATATGCATCATCACAGATATCTTCATTAGCTGTTAAAGAGGCATTGCTATGAATATATGAAGAACCAGAGATAAGAGCATCACAAATAACGGCATCATCAAAAACACGTGATTCATCACAAATGTAAGCAGAGCCACTTATTTTTGCATTGCCTCCGACATGAGCATCATCACAAATGACAGCATTATCGGAAATATGAGCATGATCAGTGACACGGGCGTTATCATAAATTTGTGCATTGCCTTCAATTACAACGGCGTTGTTAGCATGCGCATTACCAGACAGTTTTGCATTGTCCTTTAATGTCATACCTTCAAAAATAGCATTCCCATAAATTTGAGCATTACCATAGACATCAACAAAAAAGCTTTTTACTTTAGCATTTCCAAAGACGCGTGCATTTTGAAAGACCCGAGCTTTATTATACACCCAGCAATTACCTTCATGAGATAAGTTGCTTTCATTTTCAATATACCCCCCTAAATCGCCTTTTTTGACATCATCAAAATCTCTTAAGGCTCTAATTCGAGTTAAGAAATGACCATCGATATATTCACAATCATCAATAAATTCGTATTTTTTTGCAGGCTCTTGTTGATTAACAGACGTGGTTTCATTTGAAATATTAGAGATAACGGGGGTGTTTTTTGATATATTTTTCATAATTAAAACCTTACTGATTAAATGTTTGTTATTGGCATCTCTATAGAGGCGCCGGGTGCTAACAAACACGGCAGTAAGTCCGTCGTTACACTTTTCCCATAAATGGGTATTGTATGGTGTAACTACACCCGACAAAATCACTATATATGCTAACAAAAGCATAAAAGATAGTCAGTTTTTAATAGGATTAGGTTTATCGCAACCTATTCGCTTACTGTTTAGTGTTGTTAAGCACTTGATTATTTATATAGCAAAATACGTATTTATTGTCAAATAATATTTTATCTTTTTTGATATTTTTTCTTATTTTTTAAATACGTTATGTATTGATAATATCTTATGCTTATTAATTGCTTCTTTTATATTTATGTGCTTTTAAAGATATATTATAGGTTTTATTAAACGATTGCGTTATTTTCTGAATCTATACATTTATAATATTTAGAAACGCTCTCATTATGCGTATTTTAAACTTTATAACCTATCAATTTTGTCACTAAATGGCTTTTAAGATTTCTGTTAATTTCTTTTAATAACACATTTTAGACTTAACAGCCTTTATAGGGACTGTCTTTATAAACAAATGCTTTCATTTGCATTTTTGCTTTCTCTATAGTTGTTATGTTCTTTATAGCCATGGCATCATTTTTCATGTTCATAAGAGAAATGATAAATAGGATAATTGCGATTTATTGTCTGTTATGAAAACACTTATGAAAACATCTCAATAGAAACTGATCATTATAGAGATCAGTAAAATCCCTTTTAATAGACCGTGTCAGTGTTGTCAGTTCCTTTTAGACCTTCTATTATTTTTTTTTATGAGTAAAAATTAAAAACATTATATTTCAATAGGTTAGTATTTTAAAAACATAACTCATATCACTATTACAATCTTTAAAGATAACCAATGATGTGAATTGATTAAAACTTGTCAGTTATGTGTCAGTAAATTGAACTGACAAAATAGATTATTTTAGTGAGTGATTAAAACGTGCTTTATGAAAAGCATATGCTCCTTTAAAGCCTTTTCAAAAGATAGTTTGTAACGCATAAGAAGTACTATCAAGACCATTATGGTTATGAGTTTTGAAGATTTTGAGTATTTTGAGGGTTCCTTTTACGCCCCTTTATATATTATTTTTCAATCAAAAAATAAAAGTTATTATATTTCAATATGTTAATGCTTTAAATAAACAACCTATATTACACACAACACGTAAATACAATCTGTAATATATATAAAAAGGGGTTTTGAAGGTATTTTGAGGGTTTGAGAAACCTTCAAAACCTATAAGTAATATAAGAAAATGAATATACATAACTCTCTTTAAACAAAGCTATCATTTTAGATTACGGTATAATCTTTTAAAGGCAATGTAAAAAAATTTAATTCACTTTAGATAGGGTTTCTTAAAAGTCTTAAAGGCAATCCAAATAAGAGTATCTAAAAGTGCAAGTTTCTTCTTTTTAGAATAACGCATACAAACACTCCTTTTAAAGATTGTATGTAAGCAATTTATAAAGAGGGTATAGAACCTATAGGTTATAAGACCTTATACCCCTTTGTGAGGTTAACATGCCTATCATCTGAGCATGCCAAATCTATTCAGTTTCTCTCATTTCTAATTTTGGTAGTTTTTTTACGATTTTCATTGTTTCTAAACTTACGGTAATAACTCTTTGAAACAACTCTAGAGGGTAGGCAGGGTTGCCAATGGTTTCAACAGCATAGCGATTGGCATCATTGACAATGCCACTCTTTTTATCAGTCTTTACACATTGACGCCCCATAACCCATTCAAGAGCAGGTTTGCCATTGACGATATACTTATAAGCTTCAAGAGGGATATCTGTTATTGTGATATTGCTATTATAAAAAACAGTCGATTTATCCTTTTCCTTACTATTCTTAATTTTTGCGAATTTCATTTCAGTTACATAATAGAATTTTTCGGGATTAGAGATCTCTGTCTGTTTTGGATTACCCTTTTTAAAGGTCACGGGATAAGGCTCTACAGTTTCATAATTCACGTGCAAATGCCCTAGTTCACGTCCAGCATTAACAAACTTCCAAAAATCTTCAGCGCTTTTTACACAAGGGATGCGAGGCAATTCTTTAGAGAGGTTATCAGCATAACGAGCACGATAATCTTCCGAATGTAACAATCCGTAGACGTAATAGAACAAATCATCTTTAGTGATTTTTTCATTCGGATAAGCTGCTTTAAAATGTGCTAATCCTTCATCAGTAATGGCATCACGCCTCTGTAAATCAGCTGTTTTACTTTCTTCTGTAGAAATTAAAAATAAATGGGATTGTTTTTCATTTTTACTTTTTGAAACCGTATCATCTTTGTAAATATAGCGTGGAAAGCATTGACCTGTATCTATTACACTCACATCAGGTACATTTTTAGTCATCAAGATAGAAAATCCACTTCTTGCTCCTACAGAAGAAACTTGTATCACTTTATTTTCAGTCGCTTTTTCTATAGGAAATATCCGCGGCATTTGGTAAACCATATCATTGAAGGTACGATTATAATAAAGCCATCGTTGTGTAAAAGGACGATACAGACTTGGTATGAGGCATGTCTCTTCAAATTCAAAAAACTTTCTTTTTGTCAACTCTTGTTTAAGTCCACGGCTCCAACTTATCTTACTTTCATCTGAATTTACAAAATTATTTACAACATTGGTATGTATTTTACGGTCAGTGTGTGCATAAGTATCATTAAAACGTTCCACTTCACTGTTATAGAAGGCAATCATATTACTCATGTTTTTCGCTAGAGCTTCAGGGCTTGAGTTGTATGTCCAAGCATCACGACTCGTCATAATACCGCGAGAAAAATTTTCAAACAGCTTTTTACCATGACTTTTCTTATCACCTAGGGCTAGGAATGTTTTGAAACTCTCATCACGTTGATTTATCCAATCACCATGTTCATCCGGCGTGATCATTTGCCAACTTTGTTCACGTGTAATGCCATCAATACTACCAAAGTATTCAAGAGCTGTAAGTTTTTCTTTTGTCGTGAAATTATTACCAATGTCATGATAGTAAATTTTACAATCTCCGGAAGCATTGGGATTTTTGATAAACAATGTTATAGCAATACCAGTCATACTACCATTGCCAAAAACATTTTCACCTTCTTGAGCTTTCCCATCGCTTAACATATTTTTACGAATATCCCCCCGTAAATTAAGCACATAAATACTCGTAAACTCTTTGGCTAAAGATTTTCGTAAGCTATCCATTGTTGGCTTTTCTATGTAACCAGAACCAGAAACAAAGCCTATTACCCCAGCATTATCAATACGGTCACTTGCCCAACGAATGGCACGGATATAGCTGTCATAAAGTGCTCGTATATTCGTTACTTTCGATTGAGCAGCATAAGTTTTACGGATACGTTCATCTAATATGGGATAAGGGCTGTTCTTTGCATTATCATTTTCGCTTTTTTGCCCTACTGAATAAGGAGGATTCCCAAAAATAACTTCAATATTGAGGTTTTTCTGAAGTTCTAAATATTCACTGTTTTTCTCTAGTAAACCTCTCATCAGATCTTGTTTTTCAAGCATCCGGAATGTATCGGTCAAACCAATATGCTTGAAAGGAATGTACTCACCTTTCATGATACTATGATAAGTCGATTCAATGTTAATCGCTGCTATGTAGTACGCTAGCAAAACAATCTCATTGGCATGGATATCATGACGGAACTTATATTCCATATCCTCTGGTTTTATGAGCTTTGATTGTAAAAGCCTTGTGATAAAGGTCCCCGTTCCAGTGAAAGGGTCAAGAATAGAAACACCACGTGACCCCAAGCTTTTTCCAAATTCATTGCGTAAAACATCATCAACAGAATGAATGATAAAATCCACGACCTCAACGGGGGTATAAACAATCCCAAGCCTATCCGTGGTTTTCTTAAATGCCTTGGTAAAAAAATCTTCGTAAAGTTTGATAATAAGATTTTGTCTTGCCTGTGGTTCTGTAATGCCAGAGGCACGGAACTTTACGCTGTCATAAAACTCTTGTAATTCTTTGGATTCTTCCTCGATATTGGTTTTGTCGAGTTCTGTTAAGATTTTTTCCATTGCTTGCGAAATGGCATTGTTTTGCACAAATTCATTGCCTTCAAACAAGGCTTCAAACACGGGACGCGTTACAAGATGTTGCGCTAACATCTCAATCGCTTCTTCTTGCTTTATCTCACTGTTTAAGTTGTTTTTTAATTCTTTATAAAACGCATCAAAGGCATGATAAGCTTCGCTTGTTTGATCAGAAAGCATAGTTTGAAGGCGTGTGATATGGTTTTGTGCAATCTCAGCAACATTGCCAGCCCAAATGCCCCAATAATCACTCATAGTAGATTTTTTAACAATCAGTGTTTTGAGAGCATTGGGAAACTCAACAAAAAAAGGTAATCTTCCTGTTACGCTATGACTATGTTGCGGTTCATGAGCTTGTGTCCCAATACGAAGTCCGGATTTTTCTGATTTTTCGTGGAGCGTGATTTCGTCAATAACCGTG
>NZ_JBHIPT010000110.1:0-26135 GCF_042196205.1 Bartonella sp. AP21QHHD
AACCTTTTGATTCATAGTTTCATCCAAATACCCATGGCACCAACTCGCATAGCCTGTATTTTTAGCCTCAAGCCGATTATCTGGATTATAAATAAGACGTGAAGCCATTGTATGGGGGTCCCCAGAGCCATTATTCCATCCGAAAAAAATCGTATCAAAACCACGCGCATAAAATTTTGAAAACAACTGCGTACCTACAAAACGTTCAATTTTAAAACGTACTCCAACTTTTTTTGCATTGTCTTGGAGAGACTGAGCAATAGGCAAAGCAAAAGGATAAGGAGAGGCACCGGCAAAAATACTGGCCTCAAAACCATCCGGATAACCGGCTTCCGTTAAAAGTTGCTTTGCTTTTTGGAGATCAAGTTTAAAGGGTTGTCCCTCTTTTTCATCCAAAGCTCCAAGGTTACCAAGAGGAATAAAACTTGCACGTGGAATACCAACATCTTTGAGAAGAGTCTTACCGAGTCCTTCATAGTCAATAAGATAGCGCATCGCCAAACGCACTTTTTCATTGGCAAAAATTGGATTTGTCGCATTAAATCCCCATATGATCATGGAGGGCGCCAAAACTTTTTCAACTTTAATATCCGTTGTTGCTTGGAGATCTGCCAAATCCTCTGGCATCAGATTACGTGCAACATCGATATCGTGTTTTTCCAATAATAAACGTTGCGTTCCAGGCTCCGCGACATGGCGAATTAAAATCTTCTTCAATTTAGGCACCTCCCCCCAATAATTGGAGCTTGCACGCAACAAAATTCCTTCTCCAGGGCGCCAACTCTCTAGCTGATAAGGACCAACACAAGCAGAATGACTGGCCAAATATCGGTTTCCCATATCGCCATCTTGTTCGTTTTTCATGAGTGTCTCACGATCAAGCAAGGCAGTAGTGCGATTAGTGGAAATATTGCTAAGAATGAGCTCTGCTGGATAAGGTTTATCAAATTTCATCACCACCGTTTTGTCATCCGGTGCTTGAAAAGCCTCATCAACGTTTTGTTCTGTAATCCCATATTCATTAAATGTTGCTGCATTAGACAATTTCAATTGAACAACCCGCTTCATACCCCAAACAAGATCATTGGCATTCGCAGGACGACCATCATAAAACTTTAAACCATCACGCAAGTGAAAAGTAATCACCGTACTCTGATCATCACTTGAAACATCCCAGCTCTTCGCTAACGAGGGAACCATTTTAGCCGCATCATCTGTAGCAGAAACGACTAAATTATCACAAATATTGTTAACCACTTCAATTCCATAACGGTCATTGAGTTGTGCAGGGTCAAATGTATTTATTGGATCGAGATTCCAAGCCATCACAAGCGTATCGGCGGGTGTTTTTGCTGAAACTTGTTGCACAAACATCCCCATTGCAAGAACAGCAGAAACAAAAGAACTGCCCTTTTTCAATATTTTTCTTTTCACGTTCATAGAATTTTCCTTTTAACGTTTATTGTATAAATTCTCCATGCAGCAAAACGTGCTTAATTTAAGTTTAGACGAACGATAGGCTCCTAAAGACCAAACTTTAAAATCTTCAAGAACAAGCACCTCTTGCCAATGACTCCTCTTGTCTACACTTATAAGCCAAACTAAAACATACAAAGGAAAACACTCTAATATACAATGAATGCTCACCAACAACAGAGCTTAATCACGATATCATAACGCCTACTATTGAAGACTATAAAACCTGTATTTTTTCTATCTTGTTAAGCAAGCTTGTCTCGTATTTCTTCCGGCGTTTTCTATACCATCAAAGCACTACCCCTTTTAGCTCAAGTACCTTAATAACAACGAGCCTTCATAACAATTTGACGATTTGATAAAACAGAAAAATTCGTTAGTTTGCCAAATGCAACGACTTTTATTCCTTCTTCAAAAGAAAATTTAATTTTTTCATCACTCCCCGTAAAATAACTCCCTCCAAATAACATCTCATCATCTTTCAAAGCAAAAGAAAATATAAACACCATAAAAAACTGATATCCCTTGTGTACCCCCATAACAAAACTTTCCTTCAACATCGCAAAACCTTTGCACCTTTAGCACCACTAAATTCGGCGATATTTGTTACACTTCGTTTCTTTATGTTATACTCAGTTTTTTAACAAATAAATTGACCACTTTCTAATTCAGAAAAATTGAAATATCGATCTTAACATCCACTTAAATACACCTCTAATGAGAATGAAAAATATCTTTAAACGAATGTCTTGAAAAGACATTCAACAATATATCACACATTACCTATGATCTTCGGCGCATTGCAAAGCTTAAAATTTATACAATACGCCGAATATATCATGACGATGCCCTTTATCTATTGAACAGCATTGAAGACACTCTTATTTTTCAATTTTACTATAAAAAATATGTGGCGCACTATTCCAAACCCACTTTTTGATATCAGGCGTCATCGCGATAACAGTATATTTCTGAAAGATAAACGCATAAGGTCCTTTTTGCATCAATTCACGTTGTAAATCAGCATAGAGTTGTGCCCGTTTTTGCGGATCTTTTTGAAACAATGCATCCTGAACCTTTTGATTCATCGTTTCATCCAAATACCCATATTGCCAACTAGGATAGGCGGTATTTTTTGCCTCAAGCCGATTATCTGGATTATAAACAAGACGTGAAGCCATAGTATGAGGATCCGCAGAATCATTATTCCATCCGACAAAAATCGTATCAAAAGCCCGTGCATAAAGTTTAGAAAACAACTGTGTACCGGCCATCCGTTCAATTTTAAGACGCACCCCCGCCTTTGCGGCACTATCTTGGAGTGACTGAGCAAGCAACACCCTATAAGGAGCATTTGATACGAGAAAATTTGCCTCAAACCCATTCGGATAACCAGCTTCTGCTAAAAGCTGCTTAGCTTTTGCAATATCAAGTTTAAAGGGTTGCCCTTCTTTTTCATCTAAAGCCCCAAAGTTGCCAAGAGGAATAAAACTGGCCCGTGGAACACCAACACCTTTGAGAAGCTTCTTGCCAAGACCTTCATAATCTATGAGATAACGCATCGCCAAACGTACTTTTTCCTTAGCAAAAATAGGATTTGTCATGTTAAATCCCCAGTACATCATAGATGGTTCTAACACTTCTTCGATTTTAACATCTGTTGTTTTTTGCAGATCTGCAAGATCTTCAGGGGTCAAATCACGAGCAACATCAATATCATGTTTTTGCAACAACAAACGTTGTGTTCCGGGCTCTGCAACATGGCGAATTAAAATCTGCTTCAGTTTAGGCGCTTGTCCCCAATAGTGAGAGCTTGCACGCAACAAAAGAGCTTCTCCAGAGCGCCAACTTTTTAACTGATAAGGACCAACACAAGCAGCATGACTTTTCAAATACTGATTTCCAAAATCGCCATCTTTTTCATGCTTCATAATTGTCTGACGATCAAGCAAAGCTGTTGCCGGACTTGCAACAATATTATTAAGAATGAGCTCTGCTGGATAAGGCTTATCAAATTTCATCACCACTGTTTTCTTATCTGGGGCTTGCAAAGCATCATCAACATTTTGCTCTGCAATTCCATATTCATTAAAAATTGCCGCATTACCCATCTTCAATTTGACAATCCGCTTCATACTCCAAAGAAGATCATTGGCATTGGCTGATCGACCATCATTAAACTTCAAACCATCACGTAAATGAAAAGTAATCACTGTACTGTGATCATCACCTGAAACATCCCAATGTGTTGCTAAAGCGGGAACCATTTTAGCAGGATCATTTGTCGCAGTACTGACCAAATTATCACAAACATTGCGAACAATTTCACTTCCATAAACATCATTAAGTTGTGCGGGATCAAACGTACTGATTGCATCAAGATTCCAAGCCATCACAAGGGTATCAGCGGGTGTTTTTGCTGAAACTTGTTGTGCAACCATCGCCAAAGCTATAAAAGCAGAAACAAGAGAGCTGCTATTTTGTAATATTTTTTTCTTCAAGTTCATAGACTTTTCCTTTTAAAGTTTACTATATAAATTTCCCACACAACAAGCACATGCTTAATAATAAGGTTAGATGATCCATAAGCGCCTCAAACAAAGTATTATTAAAACCTTCAAACAACACCACTTACCAACCACGGACTTCTACCCATGGCTATAAGCCAAGACAAACCAAAACATGCAACAACAAACACTCTGACATACAATGAATGCTCCCCCATAACAGAGCCTATTCATGATGTCATAACGCCTACGATTGAAGACTATAAAACCACTACTTTCTCTCTTTTGTCGGGTAAGCTTGTCTCTTCTTTCCTCTCGCCTTTTTATGCCATCAAAAGACTCTTCTTTGTTAGCTTAAGCGCCTTAATAACAAAGAGCTCTACTAACAATTTGACATTTTAACAAAACAGGAAAATTCACCCATCAACCGACATGACCTCCTCCCCCTACAAGAGGAATTTTGAATTTTTCCATAATCCTCTGCCAAATAACAGCTTGTAAATTATATTTTATTTCTAAATAAAAGGAGCATGGGCTCCCCCTGATATTCCTTTACGCACCCATACATAACAAAACTTTTTTCCACATCGTATTTTTAATATCTTTGCTCCTTTAACAACACTCAATTCATTGCTTACATTTTTTCAGAAAAAAGATCTTTTCAATGCACTAAGGTTGAAATATCTAAATATAATACCTATATAAGCACACCCTTATTAGAATAGATAGTCTTTTTTTAAGTAAACTGTCTTGAAATATTATTTCTATACACGATAATAATAAGTTCGTTACAAAATCTTCAATATACTACAACTCTCACTCTGATGTGAAACATCGAAACGTTATAAAATTTCTCTACAAATTCTCGAGACGAAAGGATATCCCTTCATTTAACAAAAGAAGCGCCATGAAAATATCGCAAAAAATGCAATAAAACATGTGTATATTTCAAAAACCAGCACCGTTAACCAGACTAAGGTGATAAACTCAAAAAAGTAAGAAAAAATAAAAAAATGTTTTTCCTTTATGATAATAACATCGCTGTACTATGATAATACAATAAAAAACACGATCTTCGAAAGTATCTTAGAATGAAGCGAAAAAAAAAATTATTAAATTCTTTTCATGCGTTTCTTGGAGAAAAATTAAGCCGCGTTAGTCTAAAATTGCTTATTCTTTCATTCTTCATTGGCATCGTAATGAATTTTTTGGGATGGACACCTCGAAACCTCATACAAAAAATAGTAGATTTTTTTCAATCACTATGGGAAGCAGGATTTATAACGCTTACAAATTTCTTCCATATAACTATGACAGGAGCTATTGTTGTTGTGCCTATTTTTCTTATCTTACGAATTTTTCATAAAAAATAAAAGCCTTAACATTTTCCTTGCGTTAATCTTTTCGAAAAATCAAACGACATAAAAATCCTGTAGTAATAGCAATAATCACTGCAACAATACCGTATAAAAAACGATACTTGTGCGCTGCATAAAAAATTGTATAGGTGATATGTGCTTTAACAATTTCAAGAGTCGTTGTTGCACTATCAATAAACTGTCCATCACGAAAAAGATAAGCACGAACTTTATAATGTCCAACCGGGATATTTGCTGGCAAACGAAAATGCGCTGTGAAAAGTGTGTCAGAACCAAAACGAACCCCACCCACTTCCTCATAATAAAGGCTTTTAGCTTTTTGCAATTTTATAAGTTCATCGCGAAAGGTTTGTATTTTTTTCTGATCTTGTTCATCCGTCTGCAATGGCAAATAGAGTAATCCTAACCCTAAGCGTTTATAATCTTCAATGCTCGTAATATCGTCAATTTCACGTGTTGTGACCATAGAGTAAAAAAGAGGAACCTTTTTAAAAATAAGAGAATCTGTATTGACCCATACACCGGCATTGCGTTTTTTTTCTCGCATCACCATTGTCCGATCTTGTCCCTCTAAGCTTACAACAATATCATAACGGTTCTGTCGAGAATATAACGGATCAATATTTTCTAAAACACCAGCAATATAAAGATCACGACCAGCAAAATTTGCATCCACAGTAATCGTATTCGTTGTTACAATAATTTGGACAGTTTCGTGGTCAACTTGATCAATGAATGTAGCTGGCGTCCCAACATGTGACCATGTAGAAAAAGAAATAAAACAAAAGCAACCTGTAATGATGTATAAAGAAAATAATCTACCCATTTTTATCTCATAAGAATATCCAGAGAGAAAAGATTATCAGGGCGTATAAATAATTGAAAAGCAAGACGCATACACACAATCAACACTAAAAATGCAAGTGCCATACGCAATTGTTCAGCCTTTAACTTCCGTCCAACCCGTGTTCCATATTGCGCACCAATACTTCCTCCAAGCATTAACAAAAAAGCCAAGACAATATCAACGGACTGATTAGTCATACTTTGCAAAACTGTCGTGAAAGAAGACACAAATGTAATCTGAAAAAGTGAAGTCCCAATCACCACACTGGTTGGAACACGCAGAAGATAAATCAATGCTGGTATCATAAAGAACCCCCCACCAATTCCCATAATAGAAGACAACAACCCCACAATGAGACCAATCCCTAAAACTGGAATAATGCTAACATATATCATAGATGTCCGAAAACGCATTTTTAAGGGTAAGCGATGAATCCAATTATGTCGACCAGCAAGACGAATATTGGCTTTTCCTGCCTTACGCTTGCGCATCATATCATACCAACTTTCAACGATCATCAAGCTTCCTACACTTCCAAGAAGAATCACATAAAGAAGCGAAATCATTAAGTCTAATTGACCTAACTTTTTCAAAACAGAGAAAACCTGAATCCCGATTAAAGAACCAATCCCTCCTCCAATCGCCAAAAGAATACCAAGTTTAATATCGAGCGTACGTCTTCTAAAATGTGTAATTGCTCCTGTTACAGATGAAGCAATCATCTGGTTAGCACCTGTTCCAACAGCAATAGCAGGAGGAATATTATAAAAAATCAATAACGGCGTGATAAGAAACCCACCACCGATTCCAAAAAGTCCTGAAAAAAAACCAGCAACGACTCCCATACCAATCAAGATCAGCATATTGAGTGACATTTCAGCAATTGGTAAATAAATACTCACTTACAGAACCTTCAAGATAATTTGAGGTTTTTTTACAATTAGAGAATCCTTCTCCAATTATCCTCTTTTCCAATAATCTCTGTTGCGTGTTTAAAAGGATAATTTTAGTTGCTATAGCTTCCGCACAAACACGAATGCGCAATACATTTCACATCTATTAACATCAACATCATAAAAATTAAAAAAAACGAGCTCCTTTTAAAAAGCTATAAAAACATAACGTTATCGCTACCACAAATGCAACGGTTAAAAAACAAAGAACACCTTTTTTTAGCAAATAAGATAAAAACGACACATGTTCCCGAGACTGCGTCCTTAAAGAAGAAAAATCATTCTCAATGCAATGATTAGATGCCTGAGCACCCATCATCCCTTTTTCTTCTATCATAGCATGCTCCACTACCCCCTCAACCTTTTTAAAAGAAGATTTCAGAGCATCACTGGGCAAAGGGCTTCTATTTTCTTGCTGCACCGTATTTTCAACATTTGTTTGGAGTGAAATTATGCTGTTTTCTTTCGAAAAATTTTGCACCTTTTGAAGTAATAAGCGTTCTTGATTTCCCTCACATTCCATGTGAGCAAGTTTTTGTACAACAGAATCAGGTGATTTTGAACGAGACACCCGTCGTGTTACCGCTGCTTCTTCTAAGCTTTTTTTTTCACTCTGCAAACTTTGAACAATTGTTTTAATCTGCTCTAAAGACTGGAAAAGCTTTTTTTCTCTTTGACGACGTATATAATGTTCAGCCAAAATGGCCCGACTAATATCATCTAAGTAAGATTTAAAATGCTCTTCTACCGAATTCTGCTGCATTAAAGAACGAGGCGAATGCTTCATTTGCATTTGCGCATAAACGGTGCGTAATTTTTGAGCAATATCCGACATCGTTACTTCTACAGAAGTATCCATTCTCTCTTTCTGTTCAACAAAAGAAAAGACTTTATCGTTCCTAACCTGTTTGGTCGCCTGGTCGATCGTATGACCCTTCGTATTCACAAACGCCTACCCCTCATTAACCTTTTTGAAAAGAATCGCAACAAATGATGAGAAAGTGTGCTCTATTTTAGTAAATAGAGCTTTAAGAACTTCCAAAAACTTTTTGTTAGAAATATTTTCCCCAATCTTTATCTAAAATATTTGAAAGAAAGATCTTTAATTTTTCTGTCTTCAAGATTTGAAGAGCAAAATCATTCCCCCATTTTTATCTTTTTCACTTAATTTTTCATTGCATAAAGGACCTATTGCACCATCATAAACAAAGCATAAGAAACTAAAAAAGAATATTCTCACAAGACAGTTTGATTTTTTTACTTTTTATTCAAGCAAATAAGGCAATTATGGCAATGCAAAAATATGAAGATTGAAAATGACGACGAGAAAGTACAAGTAAACATAAAAAAGCTTATACGAAAGAGAACACAAGTTATAAATTGAGACTTCATTCTAAACAATTTGGTTTCTTATGAGTATTGCTATAAACTTGTAACATACAAACAAAGAGGATCATTATGAAGATAATTGTCGCTGTCAAACGTGTTGTTGATTATAACATCAAGATACGCGTCAAACCGGATAGTACAGGCGTTGATCTGTCTCACGTAAAAATGTCTATGAATCCTTTTGATGAGATAGCCGTGGAGGAGGCCATTCGCCAAAAAGAATCCGGTAAAATTTCAGAAGTTCTTCTTGTTTCAATTGGCCCAGAAGCAGCTCAAGAAACTCTACGAACAGGACTTGCAATGGGAGCTGATCGCGCACTTCTTGTCACAACGGATCAAACACTTGAACCCTTAGCAATTGCTAAGATTCTCAAAACCATTGTTGATGAAGAAAAACCCGACATGGTCTTTTTAGGAAAACAAGCAATTGATGACGATAGCAACCAAACAGGACAAATGCTCGCTGCTCTTCTTGGGTGGGGACAAGCAACTTTTGCCTCACATCTTAACATAGAAAATGGGCATGCTACAGTTACTCGTGAAGTTGATAATGGAACACAAACCCTTTGTCTTCCCCTTCCCATGGTTATGACCGCCGATCTACGGCTCAATGAACCGCGTTACACCTCTCTCCCCAATATCATGAAAGCAAAAAAGAAAATCATTGAACAAAAATCTCTTACTGATCTTGGCGTCGATACGAAAGCACGCTTAATAATTTTAAGCGTTGAAGAGCCAAAACCCCGTCAATCCGGTATAAAAGTGGCAAATGTAGTAGAACTTGTCAGAGCCTTAAAACAGAAGAACTGCATTTAATATTCTCACCACTAGAGTAAAAGCAACACTCACATAAAAGGGCAAAAACTTATGGCAATTCTTTTATTGGCCGATCATAATACAGAAGAAACAGCAAAAGCACTCACCGCTGCACGCGTACTCAGTAATGATATCGATATTCTGATTTGCGGAGAAAAAATTCAAACGATAGCGGAAAATAGTGCTAAACTTAATGGTGTGCGGCAAGTTCTTATTGCAAAAGCAGACTATTTAGCCCATCAACTTGCCGAGCCTATGTCAGATACAATTCTCATGTTAGCAAAGGATTATGATGTGATCATGGCAGCATCCAGCAGTACTGGGAAAAATGTGATGCCGCGCGTAGCAGCTCTTCTTGATCTTATGCAAATTTCAGATATTACCGCCATTCTTTCACCCAATACCTTCAAACGACCAATTTATGCAGGCAATGCATTTGAAACTGTACGCACCAATGATTATAAAAAGATTATAACAGTTCGCACCGCTTCTTTCACCCCAACGCCTTCCCAAAATAATTCTGCTCCCATTAAAACAATAACACCAGCTCCCAATCCAAATCTTTCTTCTTTCGTAAAAGCAGAGACAAACAAAAGTGATCGTCCTGAGCTCACCTCAGCACGTGTTATTATATCAGGCGGGCGTGGTCTTGGTTCTCAAGAGAAATTTATGGCCCTGCTTCTTCCTCTTGCAAACAAATTAAATGCTGCTTTAGGTGCCAGCCGCGCAGCAGTGGATGCAGGCTATGCTCCCAATGATTGGCAAATTGGACAAACAGGAAAAGTCGTTGCCCCTGAACTCTATATCGCCGTTGGCATTTCCGGTGCAATCCAGCATGTAGCCGGTATAATGGATGCACAAATTATTGTTGCCATTAATAAAGATGAAGAAGCTCCCATCATGCAAATTGCCGATTACACCCTTGTAGGTGATCTCCACCAAATTATTCCAGAATTGGAGAAAGCTTTATAAGCCATGAAAGCACCTCTGCATGACCAACGTGAAAGTATGGAGTTTGACATAGTCATTGTCGGAGCAGGACCTGCAGGGCTTTCTGCCGCAATTCGTTTTAAACAAATTAATCCTGAGCTTTCTGTCACAATTGTTGAAAAAGGAACCGAAGTTGGTGCACATATTCTCTCTGGCGCAGTTGTTGACCCCATTGGTATCGACACACTCTTACCAGAATGGCGAAATGATAACGACCATCCCTTCACAACCCCTGTCACACAAGACCAATTTTTTTTTCTAAAGCCTCAAAAGTCCACAGTATTTCCCAATATTTTGCACCCTAAAATCTTATCAAATAACGGATGTTATATCGTTTCGCTTGGGAGCGTCTGCCGCTGGCTAAGCAAAAAAGCTGAAGCGTTGGGTGTTGAAATCTATCCTGGTTTTGCAGCAACAGAACCCATCATCCAAAAAGATAACGGAGCTATCATTGGTGTTCTCACCGGTGATATGGGGCTTAACAAAGATGGAACCCCTGGAAAAAATTATATGCCTGGGATGGCTTTATTAGCAAAATATACTCTGATTGCGGAAGGAGCACGCGGCTCAATTGCAAAACAACTGATACAACATTTTAATCTTAGCAAAAATCGAGAACCACAAAAATTTGGTCTTGGTCTCAAGGAGCTCTGGGAAATTGCCCCCAACAAACACCAACGCGGTTTAGTACAACATTTCACTGGTTGGCCCCTAGACAATAAAACCGGTGGCGGTGGCTTTATTTATCACCAAGAAAACAATATCATTTCTGTCGGTTTTGTTGTGCACTTAGATTACAAAAATCCTTATCTTTCTCCCTTTGAAGAATTTCAACGTTTTAAAACACATCCAAAACTCTATAAAATCTTTAAAGGCGCAAAACGTCTTTCCTATGGTGCACGTGTTATCAGCGAAGGAGGTTGGCAATCTGTACCAAAACTCACCTTTCCTGGTGGGGCGCTTATTGGCTGCTCTGCTGGATTTGTCAATGTTCCTCGTATCAAAGGATCACACAATGCCATCTTATCTGGCATATTAGCTGCCGATAAAATGGCTACCGCTCTTGCACAAGGGCGTGCCCATGATGAGGTTAAAGAAATCGAAGAACAGTGGCGAAAAGGGCTCATTGGCAAAGATCTTTATAAAGTGCGAAATGCCAAACCGCTCTGGGCAAAATATGGGACAAAATATGGAATTAAACTTGCTGGTTTTGATATGTGGTGGCAACAACTGTTCGGATTTTCCTTATTTAAAACACTCTCCCACGGAAAGGAAGATTATGCATGCCTTGAACCAGCAGAAAAATTTCAACCCATTTCTTACCCAAAACCAGATGGCGTTGTAACCTTTGATCGCCTTTCAAGTGTTGCCCTTTCCAATACGCATCATGAAGAAAATCAACCTTGTCATTTAAAAATAGCCTCATTAAAAAAGCAAAAGGACTCCGAATATGCAATCTATGGAGGACCCTCTACACGCTATTGTCCCGCCGCTGTCTACGAGTGGCTAGAGGATAATGATCATCTGACTTATATGATCAACGCTTCAAATTGTATACATTGTAAAACGTGTGACATCAAAGACCCAAACCAAAATATCACTTGGATCTGTCCGCAAGGCAATGAGGGCCCCTTCTATCCCAATATGTAATTTTCCAATGTATAATCATTGTTCATTCTCCTAAAATTGAAATATACAAAACGCAATGGATAAAAATATTTCCCTCAGATCAGAAATCTATCAATTATCTTCCTGCATACGTTCTTTCACAATGTAAAAAGAACTCTATTCTCATATAAAATACTCTCCCTACCGCATGACTTTTTTCAATAGAAAAACATAACATATTTTTATCAAAATTTTTTTATTTAAATGACAAAACAATAATGAATATATTCATGACAATTCTGCGATAAAGGAACAGCCGCGGTTCTCGAAAACCTGAAGGAAAGTAAGCCTGTTCTACTTTACCCCCTCTCCCATATGATCCAAAATGCTTTTAGCCCTCTCATAAGAAACATCAATCGTTTTAACTAGCCAAGAGCAAAACCTACGGAGGTACAATTCAAGTTTATTTTTTCTCCTACACTTGTCAAGTAATGCTCACTCAAGAAAAACCACGAATGAATGTAGAAAAAACATTGTGAGATAAAGAGATAAAGAGCATGCTTGTTCAAGCCCTTTATAATGTTTCTACTGATAATGACACGAAAAAATCTTTAATCTCACATTAACCCTTTATTTTTGCATCAAGGATAATCGCCTTGCATCTAACCTTTACCAATATACTGTAATGAATGTGTACAAATACCGTAAGAATAAGCAGATGCCAAGCCATGGAGACTATCGCTATTAGCAAAACACCTGATAAAAAACAAAATAGCTTTCATGACCACTCTATGACGCGTTTTATAGAGTTGTTTTTTTATAAAGCTTGTGCTTTCGCTATTGCTTGTAAATCAACATCCAAATTGAACACAAGTGGTATATTTAAAAGAAAGATTAAGGTGAATGAAAGCTCTGCACGCCGTTCCAGCTCTTGTAGCTAGAGCAAAAATATTGCATATTCTATTTGAGTAATCTCTGAAACTAAAATACAGCTTCATTTAGCAAGAATATGAAATCTGAAAGGAAAAAAACTATTTTTCTCTTTACTATCATCTGTCCATTCGGTTTTAAAACTTTCAAAAGCATCACAATATCCTCTAAAAAGAAGAGATAACGTATTGTCCCCGCTTTTATTACTTACGTTTTTTTATGGGATCATATCCTTCAGAAAAAATAAGGTATCCAAAATTAAAGCAAACTTGTGTTGTTCAATCATGGGCTTATTTTTAAGAATAGCTCTCAACACATATCAAACAATTATTTCGCGACACTATCCGAAAAAGGTATAACGCACTCCTGTGAACGAACAGTTCCACATTTACGAAATAAAAAGCACAAGCTAATAGCATCATTTTCTCTGCGATCCCCAATGATGCGATAATCTTTGCTTTGAGAAGGTTTCAAGATGCACGAAAATGATTTTGATTAATTGACTATAAGAAGAACTAAGATAATTTTACGATATTTAAAGCTCCTAATCAATAAGCAAAATAATAAATTCTCCATTATAAATCAAATCTTTAAGATAAAATTTAGCCTTAAACTTTTCTAAGGTACTCATTATACTGTATACTGTTAAAGCTGTAGAGAATATGAAAAAATAAAGTATTTTTCTGATAAGAGCTTATATTTGATTAATAACAATACAGTCAGCTGCCAGTTAACTGTATGTGTTTCAAAAGGAGTTATTTACATTTGCTCAGAAAAATATTTTGGATATCAATAGAATATTTGAAAAATCGGCGTTATGGAAATAATCTAAAAAGCTTAGCTTTTAAAAGAGCACAAACAAGCATGAGATGATAACATGCGCAAAATTGTTTTTTGGTTCTCGAAGGAAAAACTTTATAGAAAATCATGGGGCTGATAGAATATTGGTTACATTTGGAATTTGTTTTACTGGAAAAAATAACGCGGATCAAAATAGATAATAATGTTAAATTAAGACGTTAAATATGAAATTATCTTATTGTAGTGTAATCGATTATTCGAGTAAGGTAAGCCTTTGTAATGATAAAAAATGTGCTGGTAAAAAATGAGCCAAAATGGCTTATGAGTATGGATAAAAATCTTGTGGTGAGGAGAGTTTAATGAAAAGAAAAGAGCATGTGTGAAAAAGCATATTTTATAGGTGCGCATGCTTATTCTGCACCCGTTATAGAATCAGGGCTTTATCTTGTGGCAACACCTATCGGAAATCTTGCAGATATTACGCTTCGTGCTTTGCAAGTACTTGCAGGAATTGATATTTTAGCGTGTGAGGATACGCGAGTAACACGTGTTTTGTTGGAACGTTACGGTATTCAAAAAAAACCTTTTCTCTATCATGAATATAATGCGCAAAAAGCGGGTCCGAAGCTCTTAGCGGCTTTAGCAGAAAACAAAACAGTAGCACTTGTTTCAGATGCCGGAACACCACTTATTTCTGATCCTGGATTTCGATTGGTGGAAGAGTCCCGTAAAGCTGGTCATAAAATTATTCCTATTCCTGGAGCATCCGCTCTTTTAGCCGCTCTTATACCGACAGGGCTTCCTACTGATAGCTTTTTTTTTGCAGGTTTTTTGAGTGCACGAAAGCTACAGCGCCGAAAACGGTTGGAACAATTAAAAGAGATTCCAGCAACTTTGATTTTTTATGAATCACCGCATCGTCTTGTTGAAACTTTACAGGATATGGTCACTCTTTTTTCGGCTGATCGACCTGCTGCCATTTGTCGTGAATTAACAAAAAAGTTTGAAACAGTAGATGTTTCCAATTTGGGAAATTTGTTAGAAAATTACAGAAAACAAGCACATATTCGTGGGGAAATTGTTGTCCTTGTTGGAGAATCATCTTCTTCTTTAAATGTGATAAGTGATCAAGAAATTGATGAAATGCTATTAGAACGCGCACGGACACATTCTGCTGCTCAAGCGGCAGCTTTTGTTGCAAAAAAAACTGGTTTTAAAAAGCAGGAACTTTTTCAGCGATTAATCTTTTTAAAAAATGCGTAAAATGATACAAAAAAAACGCAGACAAAAGTCTTTTTATCGAGGGGTTCGTGCAGAAAAATTGGCAGCTTGGTGGCTACGTTGCAAAGGGTTTCACATTGCCGAAAGGCGTTTTAAAACAAAATGTGGAGAAATTGATTTAATTGCACGACGCGGAAATCTTGTGTTAATCGTTGAAGTTAAAGCACGTTCAACGTTGGCTGAAGCAATGGAAGCGGTTTCCCGAATGAATGAAAAGCGAATTAAGGCAGCTGCCGATATTTGGCTCGCACGGCAAAAAGATTATGCCCTTTTGTCTGTACGCTTTGATTTAATTGCAATTTTACCTTGGCGTTGGCCACAGCATATCCCTGCATTTTTTACATCTAATCAATAAACGGCACCCCCCGTTTTAACCATATTCAATAAAAAACATTTCGTTTTTATGTGCATATGCGTTAAAAAGTGTGTAATAATTAAGCGCTATAAGGAGCGAAATATGGATGATTATGAAAAGTTTGCAACAGGTTTGCTCATTGTTTTTGGAGCGCTAATTATTGGTGGCTTAATGGCAATGCATATTGTGCTTATGAATAAACCGGGGTTTTTATTTGCATTAGCCGCAGCTGTTGTTGGTTGGTTTTCTGCTTTTGCCGTTCTCTTTGACAAGCCTAAAATCTATTTGGGCTTGATTATTTTTGCTATGTTATGTGTTGCTTCTTCAATTAGCGTTTATGTTAGTTAAAACACCTGAAATGTTGATTGAAATTCCTTTTAAAAGATGAAACTGAGAAATAGATAATGAGACTTGGCTTTTTGGGAACGGGTACAATCAGTGCTTCAATGGTGAATGGCTTAATGAAAAGCAACTTTGATGTTTCTTCCATTATTGTTTCGCCTCGCAATGCACAAACAGCAAAGCGCCTTTCACGCACTTATGATAAAGTTATGATTGCTGAAAATAACCAAGCGTTGCTCGATGTTAGTGATTGTGTTTTTCTTTGCTTGCCCAACCAAATTGCAGAAGACGTTTTGTGCTCTCTTCGTTTTCGTCCAGAACAGCTGGTTATTTCCGTACTTGCTATGGCAAAAGCAGCAGAAATAGAAAAGTGGATTAATCATAAAGTTTATCGTGCTGTTCCATTACCTTTTGTTGCAGAATGCAAAAATTTGACACCAATCTATCCCAATCATCCCTTTTTACGCACTTTATTTGATGCATTGGGGGGCACATTGGTGCTGGATAAGGAAGAGCAGTTTAATCTTTTTATGACAGCTGGTTCACTTATGGGAGTATATTTTAATTTTATAGAAACTGCCCATCAATGGTTTATAACACAAGGGTTAAAAAAACAGCAATCAGCAGAATTCCTTACCATGATGTTTGGAAATCTTACAGATGAAATGCGTAAAACTATAGCAACGGATCGTTCTGTATCTCTCGATTTTGCACTGCTTGAAAAAGAGTTTTCAACAAAGGGTGGAACAAATGAATTTTTGTCAAATTACTTTTCTCATCAAGGAGGAAGGAATGCTTTAACAACAGCTCTTGAGGCTACTTTGCAAAAAATGAATGCTTCTAAAAAGAAATGTTGAGATTTATATCAAGAAAACTCGTATCAAAAAATGATTTTTAAAATATTTTTTACAACCTTTTACAATTTTTCTAAAATATTTTTATTTTCGGTCTTCTTCTTTTTGCCTCAAGTCCAATATTTTTTTCTACCTCATGGCTCTATCTCTTCTAATTTGGGTCCCCTTCAGGTTACCCAAACGTATGAATAATTTTTTGTTTATTTAACCTATATACTCCACTCACACATTAAAACTTCCCCTTACAAAGAAGCAACTATTTTTACGTCTTCCATAATTGTGTTTTAATAAACTCTCTTATAACATCCCCCCATTCAAAAGAGTTGATTTTTTATTTGATCAACAATTTTACGATATAGTTTAGCATGCTCTTCACTAGGCTTAGCAACAAAAATAGGGATTCCTTCATCTGAAGAAAATCGTAAAGCTGCATCAAGCGGTATTTCCGCTAAGAAAGGGACTTCTCGACGTTCCGCTTCTGCCCGTGCACCACCATAGCCAAAAATATCATAGCGTTTTCCCGTATCAGGAGCGATAAAATAACTCATATTCTCAATGAGTCCTAAAATAGGAACATTAACTTTCATGAACATTTCTATTGCTTTACGTGCATCCACTAAAGCAAGATCTTGGGGCGTAGAGACAACCAACGCACCTGTTAATTGTACCTGTTGGGCAAGCGTTAATTGTGCATCCCCTGTACCGGGCGGCATATCAACGACTAAAACGTCCAGAGGCCCCCATACAACATCTCGTAACAATTGCGTTACAGCTGCCATAACCATAGGACCACGCCATACTACCGGCTTTTCTTCCTCAACCAAAAATCCCATCGACATCAATTTAAGTCCAAATTTTTCAAGAGGTTGAATCTTTTTTTCTCCAATAAGCTGTGGTTTTTGATTAACAAGTCCTGTCAAACGTGGCAACGAAGGACCATAAATATCAGCATCCATCACCCCCGTCTTGAAACCAGAATCTTGTAAAGCTAAGGCGATATTTATTGCCATCGTAGATTTTCCGACCCCTCCTTTTCCAGAAGCAACAGCAATCACATGCCGCACACCTTCTATGGGCATTTTGATCGGTAAGAGATTTGCTCTTCGACTAGGTGCTGTCTTTGTTATTTTTTCTGCTGTAAGTGTAACAACAGCAGATTTCACTCCCTCCAAAGCACATACCACCTTTTCAGCAGAACGACGCAATGATTCCCATTTTTGCACACCTCCATCAGGAACTGTAATGGAAAAGAAAACCTTACCATCAGCAATCAATATTTCTGAAAGAAGACCCAACGACACAATATCGCTTTCAAGATCTGGTCCTTTGATTGTACGTAATACGTTGCGGACAGCCTCACTTGTGATAAGATCCATGTTCTTTCCTCTCTATAAAAATACCAGCAAATATAAGCATAAGAACGAAAAATACTTACAAGGTTCATCACCTGATAATTTTCTACTTTACTCAGCATTATAAAGTATACATCTCTTATCTCTTTAAAAATATGAAACCATCCTTAAAATAAAGAAGCTCAAACATAAAATCTGCTATAAAATCCTATCAATCACGTTTGTGCTACAACCACTTTAATGAATATTCTGATAAAAATTTTGTAAAAACAAAAACTGAAAAAAACTCTTAATCTTAAAGGATATTTTAAATTGAGCATACAGTAATCAGTTACACCTTCTTTAATTATTTAAGGCCCTAGCCATTTATGTTCTGTAGATTCAATCGTTATTTTCTAACACTCCTACAGTATTGTAAAAAGCGTTACAGATAGTTATAAGGTGTTTTGTATTCTTTCAAGAGAGAGAAAAACAATCTAAGATTGACTTTTTTTATATTTTTCCTTATGGGTTAACAGCCATATGATAGGATAAAATTGTTTATCTCGCGCATAACTACTCATAAAACGAAGATTAAGAAGGGCCGCACTCCGCGGTATTTAAATAAATGAAACGTACTTACCAACCCTCTAAACTTGTCCGTAAACGCCGCCATGGGTTTCGTGCACGCATGGCCACAGCTGGAGGACGTAAAATTATTGCTGCAAGACGTGCTCGTGGACGTAAGCGGCTTTCTGCTTAACCATTTAAATTTTCACAACCGTTGAGGATTGCTCATCGTTTCTTCGTTGTGAAACTTTTATTATGAACCTACAATGTCTGCTTGCAGGCATTTAATGAAATTGCGAAATATTCTTTTATGAAGAAAAAACATCCCTGCCGTATTCGCAAAAGAGCAGACTTTTTGGCTGTCCGTACAGGAGAAAAACGACGTGGTCCTTTATTTTTGCTCGAAGTTAAATCTCGTGAACAAACAACAGAAAGAAAAGATTCTCTTTTTGCACGTGTAGGCTTCACTGTTACCCGTAAAAACGGTAATGCTGTGAAACGTAATCGTATTAAAAGGCGCTTGCGTGAGGCCGTGAGAGTTGGTGTAACAAACCACATGGAAGCAGGAACAGACTATGTCATTGTAGCGTACCGTGATGTGTTACATGCACCTTTTACATCCTTGATTAGTGAATTAAATCGGCGAATAAAACCAAAAATAAAACATCAGCAACAACAACAAGGGTGTACGGATGGAATATAATCGCAATTTCTTTATCGCTATTGGCTTATCTTTCGTGGTGCTCATCGCATGGCAATTTCTTCATGTTGCTCCCAAACAAGCAAAGTTACAAAAACAACAAGTCATCGCACAGCAATTGTCAAAACAACAATCAGCCCTTTCTACTACCACGACAGATTTTTCTGACGATACCTCAACGTATCAAGCTACATCTATCATCGAACAGCCCATGACACCTGAAATCCGGAAAGCTGTATTGGCCAAAACAGAGCGTATTGCGATCCAAACCAATGAACTGGAAGGCTCTATTAATCTTGTTGGTGCACAATTTGATGATCTTCACCTCAAAAAATATCGTTTAACAGTCGATAAAAAATCACCGGAAATCGATTTGCTAAACCCTAAAGGTTTCAAAACGACCTACCTTGCTGAATTTGGTTTTGCAAGTGCGTCTTTGCCAGCAAAAGCCTTGCCACAATCGGATACAAAATGGCAAGTAGAGGGAAACAATACAATCCTGACTCCTTCAACACCTATCACTTTAATTTATAATAATGGACAGGGACAAATCTTCCGACGGACCCTTTCTGTTGATGATCATTTCATGTTTACCATTGAGGATTCTATCAGCAATGAAAGTGATCAACCAATACATCTCTCGTCCTATGCCCGCGTTGCACGTGCTGCACCACCAGAACATACAAATGCAACCTATTTACTTCATGAAGGTATGATAGGTATTGCTGGAGATTCGCTCAAAACTGAAAAATATAAAACCTTAGCAGAGCTTGACCCAAATCCTGATAATGGGCAAAAGAGCGTGACTTTTTCCAAAGTAACAGGAGGTTGGATTGGTATTACCGATAAATATTGGGCTGTAGCAGTTATTCCCCCGCAAAATAAAGAATATACAAGCCGTTTTATTTATTTTGATCGTTTGCAAACACATTATCAGTCTGACTTGCTAGGGTCGCTTTTAACGATTGCCCCAAATGAAACAAAAACTGTTACAAATCGTCTTTTTGCTGGTGCAAAACAAGTTGAAATTATTAATAGTTATCAAAATGACCTAAAAATCAAAAAGTTTGCTCTTTTAATTGATTGGGGCTGGTTTGATTTCATCACCAAACCAATGTTTTCCCTCATTGATATTCTTTATAAACAAACAGGGAATTTTGGTATCGCCATCCTTCTTGTCACAGTGCTCTTAAAAACTCTTCTTTTCCCTCTAGCCAATAAATCTTATAAATCTATGGCACGCATGAAGCTTTTACAACCGCGGTTGCTAGAAATAAAAGAAAAGTATCCCGATGACCAAACCAAACAACAAAAGGCAATAATAGAACTATATAAAACCGAAAAAATAAATCCCCTTGCAGGCTGTTGGCCGATGTTGGTTCAATTCCCAATATTCTTTGCTCTTTATAAAGTTCTCTATATCACCATTGAAATGCGCCATGCCCCTTTCTTTGGCTGGATTAAAGATTTAGCGGCACCCGATCCAACTTCTCTTTTTAACTTGTTTGGTCTCTTGCCATATACAACGCCAACATTTCTTATGATTGGTGCATGGCCTTTGATTATGGGAATAACGATGTTTTTACAAATGCGTATGAATCCCGCTCCTCAAGACCAAACCCAAGCGATGATATTCACATGGATGCCTGTTGTCTTTACTTTTATGCTCGCCTCTTTCCCTGTTGGTCTCGTCATCTATTGGGCATGGAACAATATATTATCAATCATTCAGCAAGGTATCATGATGAAGCGCCAAGGAGTTAAAATTGAGCTTTTTGATAATCTGAAAGCCATCTGGAGAAGATCACCCAAAAAAGAAGTGCATGAATGACAAGAGATTCTTCCCTTTCTGGAATTTTTTCTCGCAATTGGATTTTTATTCGTGGTGTACCAGCAATACGCTTTCTCCCCCCCGAAGGACCACCAGAAATTGCATTTGCAGGACGTTCCAATGTTGGAAAATCATCTTTAATCAACGCACTCGTCCAAAAAAAAAGCTTAGCACGTACCTCAAATACACCAGGACGGACTCAAGAGCTTAATTATTTTATCCCCGATGGATTCAGTGGGCAACTAGGAGACCTTCCCCCTCTAGCATTAGTAGATATGCCTGGTTATGGTTTTGCTGCTGCTCCTAAAAATCTTGTTGATGCGTGGACAAATTTGATTTTTAGCTATTTACGGGGGCGCACAACGTTAAAACGTGTATATATCTTAATTGATTCGCGGCACGGAATCAAAAATAATGATGAAGATGTTCTTGCTCTCCTTGATAAAGCAGCTGTTTCTTATCACATTGTTTTGACAAAAAGCGATAAAATCAAATCAAATGCCTTGGAAAAATTAATTATGAGCACACAAACAAAGCTTCTTAAACGCCCAGCAGCTTATCCTGAGCTTCTTGTAACCTCTTCAGAAAAAGCTATCGGTTTAGAAGAATTACGTGCTGCCATTTTGCAAACCATCGCATAAGAGAACAATTCCTAGTCATTAACAATTTATTAATTATAATTACTAGCAGCTACTAATGATCTTGTACTTCTAGTCAAGCATCTTTATAAAAATGATTACTTGAAAGAATTCTCTTCAACTCTATTTGATAGTGTAAATTATGCTGACACTTTTTCACTCTCCCCTATCCTCTGCCTCGCGCTTCATACGCCTCATTCTTGGGGAATATGGTGTAACCACTCAACTGATTGAAGAATATGAATGGGCAAGAAGACACGAATTTCTAGCCCTCAATCCCGCTGGTCATGTTCCTGTTTTTCTCGATGAACACGAGGTTCCATTATCAGGTCCTCTTGTTATCTGCGAATATTTAGACGAAACACATGGAAGTTTACGACAAGAAAATAAGCTCTTTCCAGAAAATCCTTTAGATCGTGCGGAAGTACGCCGTCTCAATGACTGGTTCTTAAATAAATTCGAAAATGAAGCAACGCGCCATATCGTACGAGAACGAATCCATAAACGTGAAATGCCACTTGCCATCGGCGGTGGTGCTCCTAATTCACAAATTTTACGCAATGCACGTGCCAATATTTTACCACATATGAACTATCTCAATTGGCTCTGTGCCTCTCGCGATAGCTTAGTCGGTTCTGCCTTATCCTATGCAGATCTAGCAGCAGCAGCTTCTATTTCTGTACTTGACTTTCTAGGGGAAATTGACTGGGAACAATCTCCTGCTGCCAAAGACTGGTATATGAGAATTAAATCACGCCCTTCTTTTCGTTCTCTTTTAACAGATCGCGTCCGCGGAATTGTTGCAAGTGCTCACTATGCAGATCTTGATTTCTAGCCTTCTCTCACAAACAAAAATAAAAGTGATATTTTATCTAAAGGATATTTATAGTTTTATGAATTTTTATGCATGCGTATAAACAATATAATAATACATTGATTTATGATCGTATTAAACAGAGAATAAAACCCATTATAATTGAATCACAAAAATCACTTTCTTATCGTATCACAAAAAAAGATTAGCACAGGAATAAAAAATATTTAAGAAAGCATTTTAACGACTCTCTTTAAATACAAGAGCTGTAGCATCATTAGAAGCTAGGCAAATAAAATAACAATACTTAACGCATGTTATCCTCAAGTCTCCCCAATATATGAAAAAACGCATTGCATAACATATATACTATTTGCTCTATAATAAAAAAATCCTCATCATGCGTTTTTACAACATAACAATTTTTTTAACTGACTTTCCTAAAAGATGAAGAATCCGACCAACTCTCGTGTGAAAACAATCCAACTTCTTGTTAGCCCCTTGTTTTTATCCCCTTTTACGTGATTTTATTTATGGATAACATATTGATATACAATAATAAATAATCGTTTTTTTACCTTAATCATCAATTCCAAATACCTTTTTCTCATTACCTTCATCACATTTAAAACAATCAAAATCGCTTTCTTATGCGTCACAAATGGAATTGGTAAATGAAAGAATATTAAAGAAAAGAATGAAAATGCCTAAGTGCCAAGAATTATTAAAACATTAAAGGCTACAAAACGTATGATAATGCTAATTTTCTCTATTTATGAAGCATAAAGATAGTGGCGCAGAATAGATGTTATATTATTCATGGATACTCTCTCGTGATACCACTCACGAGCACTATCATAAAATAAGTTTAGAAGAATTGATAAATATTTCTTTAAGAAAAGCGCATGAATTGACAACATAGGTGTATTTTGTTTGGGAGATCTTGTTTTGCATGAAGAACGCTCCCCCCTTAAAGAACGAAAGAAACAAAAGCGTAAAGTAATACACAATCTCCTTTAGGTGTCATAAGCAAACCTTACTTAGGAATATTCATCACACACTCAACGAAAAACATCTCTATTTAAATTTGTAGATCTTATATCACTTGCTCTAAACAACAGTATTTTACAGCACAACAAGATAAATTAAAGCAGGAAAAAAATTTTTCTATAAAGAAAAAGAACCATTGGAAAGAAGGCAAGAATTTGCCTATACTGCACAGTAAAGTATTATAAGGAGATAAAAATGCGCCTTACAGTTGTTGGTGCAAATGGAAGAATGGGACGTGAACTCATTACAACAATCCAGCAGAGGAGAGATGTAGAACTTTGTGCTGTTCTTGTACGCAAAGGCTCACCGTTTGTAGGAAAAGATGCCAGTGCCTTAATTGGTTCAGATTCTCTTGGGATTGGTATCACTGACGATCCCGAAAATGCCTTTTCTAATACAGAAGGTATTTTAGATTTTTCACAACCAGAAGCCAGTATTCTTTATGCTAACTACGCTGCTCAAAAAAGCCTTGTCCATATTATTGGCACCACAGGATTTAGCAAAACAGAAGAAGAAAAAATTGCAGATTTTGCGAAATATACAACAATTGTCAAATCCGGAAATATGAGCCTTGGAATAAATCTTTTAGCCAACCTTGTAAAGAAAGCCGCTAAAGCATTAGAAGCCGATGATTTTGATATCGAAGTTTATGAAATGCATCACGCTAACAAAGTTGACGCCCCTTCTGGAACAGCCCTTCTTCTTGGCCAAGCAGCAGCTGAAGGGCGCAATGTTATGCTTAAAAATGTGCGTGTCAACGAACGCAATGGTCATATAGGTAAACGCAAAAAAGGCACCATTGGCTTTTCCTGTTCACGTGGTGGGACAGTTGTTGGAGAACACAGTGTCATTTTTGCCGGCTCCAATGAGCGCATTGTTCTTTCACATACAGCGCAAGAACGCTCTATCTTTGCCAATGGCGCATTAAAAGCAGCTTTATGGGCACAAAATCATGAAAGCGGTCTTTATTCAATGTTCGATGTTTTGGGATTGAACAATGAATTTTAAACAATCAATAGAATAGAGGCAATTCATAATGGGACGCATACTTACACTAATTCGTCATGGACAAAGTGAATGGAATCTCAAAAACCTTTTTACCGGTTGGAAAGATCCTGATTTAACAGAAAAAGGTCATGCCGAAGCGATAGCAGCAGGAAAAAAACTGAAAGAATATGGTTTGAAGTTTGATATCGCTTATACATCAGCCTTACAGCGTGCTCAAAAAACCGCTCAGCACATTTTAGAGCAAATGGGACAATCAGATTTAGAAGTGATAAAAAATCCCGCATTAAATGAACGTAATTATGGTGATCTTTCTGGTTTAAATAAAGATGAAGTACGCCAACAATGGGGGCAAGAGCAAGTGCAAATGTGGCGCCGCTCCTATACGATTGCGCCGCCGAATGGAGAAAGCCTACGCGACACCGGTGCGCGCATCTGGCCTTATTATCTTTACCATATCCAGCCTTATATTTTGCGCTCTCAAACTGTTTTGATCGCAGCACATGGAAATTCTCTTCGTGCTCTTATTATGGCGCTTGAAGGTCTCTCCGGTGAGGAAATTATATCTCAAGAATTAGCGACCGGCATTCCTATTATTTACACATTTAATCCGGATTCAACAATTTTATCAAAGACAGTCCTCACACCTTAAACTTCTAAAATCATGATCTCTCTCAAAAGTTCAATGCTATCGTTTTAAGCTGAAAAAATAAATTCTATAATTTTATTGACAGAGTTGCTTCATGCGCTTAGATGAATTTTATAAGCCCAGATGGCGGAATTGGTAGACGCGCAGGTTTCAGGTACCTGTGCCGTAAGGCGTGGAGGTTCGAGTCCTCTTTTGGGCACCATACTCTTTTTTATCCAAAATAATTTATTGATTTTCCATATATTTTTTACAGTGAGGGACGCGTAAATAAAAGTGAGGGAATAGGATTTTGCAACACGTCTCTCTAATTATTACGAATCAAGAGTTCTTTTCGGGGTGGTTTTTTAGCAAAACCAGAGGTCCAAAGGGTCTCTAATTCTAAAAAGTCAAAATCCTTAAAGATCTCTCGAACCGCATCACAATCATTCAGACTCAAGACAAATTTGCCTTGTATGCTTTTGAGAACTTTTGCCATACTCACAAAATCATCTTCAACAAAATTCCCAGAGCTGTAACACTTCTTCTTCACAAGATAAGGCGGGTCTAGGTAAAATAAACTGTCGGGTGCATCAAATAGCTCGATAACCCGTTCCCACGACAAATTTAAGATCGTCGTATCAAGAAGCTTCTGTCTAACACGTCNACTAAAAGAGACATAATCTTTTTTCCCATACATCACACAACGTTGGAGAAACAAAAAACGGGCGGCTCTTTCAACTTTGGAAAGGCTTTCTGGTTCAATCGCCGCAAGTTCAAAAAACAACTGTCTTGAACAAACAAACCACTCCAATCGTTTAGCTAAATCATCAAAGTCATTTTGAACGCATTGAAACAGATTCGTGATCTCTCCATTCAAATCATTAATGACAGAATATTTTGCTGGTTTTTTATTTAGGAAAATAACACCAGAGCCTAAAAACGGTTCAACATAGGTTTCGTGGTCAATATTATTTAAAATCGGTATAATTTTCTTACGCAGATAGTGTTTACCACCCATCCACGCAAACAATGTTTGTGTA
>NZ_JBHIPT010000111.1:0-1940 GCF_042196205.1 Bartonella sp. AP21QHHD
CTGGGGGCGTTGCTGCTGCCCTTGCCGGTGGCAATGTTGATGCCGGCGCTGATGCCGCTGGTAATGCCGCTGCAAATAACTTTTTGGGGAGTGCACAACGCGCTCAGATGAAGAAAGAGTTAGAAGAGTGCCCTGATGATCAGTGTCGAAGAGATGTTAACGAAAAATGGTTCGAGATTAGTGAAGAGCAAGATAGGATTTTTGGGATAGGTCTTGCGAAGGGTATGATTGTTGGTGCCGTAAAAGCAATAGGAAACGGAATATCTGAGACAGCTCATGACGTTAAAGAATTAGGATCGGCAATAGGAAACGGAATATATGCGACAGTTCATGACGTTAAAGAATTAGGATCGGCAATAGGAAACAGTTCAGTTGATGAGATCTATCAAAATGCCCTTCAAGGCGTTGGAACAGCAAAAGCTTGGGCCACGAGTGGGCATATATTTGATGATGTCTGGGAAGGTGCTGGTCAACTCTGGGAAGGAGTTGGTCAATTCTGGGGAGGTGTTAAGGATTCCTTTAGAGGGCGTATAGATCACATAAAGGATTCCTTTGGGGGGCATATAGATCACATACATGAAACAATGGAGAAAGGGGGGGATGGAGCATTCAGTGCTGGTGCTGAATCTGGCGAAATGCTAGGTAAACCATTAGGAGATGTGGCTTATATAGTGGGTTCTACAGTGCTTACTGACGGTGCTGTTTCAGCAGCCAAGGGAGGCGTAAAGCTTGCGGGAAAGCTTGTAGAAAAAGATCTCATCAAATTTGCTGCTAAAGCTGAAGAAGCGGCTATAACGGGAGCAACTAGTTCTGAAGTAAATACTGCGCATGTGGGGAAAGAAATCGCACAATCGCTAGAAAAAATGAGCGATGAAGCTATTGCAACTCAATATTTGGGGCAAGAGAGAAAATTCTGGTCAAAACCTATTGAGGTTGAGTTTGAAATAACTAACAAGGGAGAAAAAATTACTCAGACAAACAAAGTCTATCAGAGAGATGATCTGTTTGATCCTAACCAGATTGTTAGTTGGACAGTAAAAGGAAAAGAAGTAAAAGGTACAAATATTGAAAGGATGAAAACAGGAAGAGCACCTCTTGACTTTAATGAAAATCCCATTGAATTGCATCATATGCTGCAAACACATGATGGTCCCATAGCAGAGGTTACAAATGCGTTTCATAATAAACATAATTCAGTTATTCATATTAATCCTAATACAATGGGATCAGCTATTGACAGAGACCTATTCGATAAATGGAGGACGAAATACTGGAAGGAACGTGCTAAAGATTATGAAAAGAAAGATATAGCAACTAAAAAATAATAATTTATGGAGAACAACCTATGAAAACTTATACTTTAGCTGATGTTGTACAATTAATTGATAAAGTAAATAAATATGATGATGAGATTATCAATTTTGGTACTGCAGAGGATGCAGTTAGTGATGTACGGATTAAAGAGGCAGAAAAAACTCTCGGTTTACAGTTTACAACTTCTTATAAGGATTTTTTAAAAAATTATAAGGGAGGAGAAATTGGTTATGAGGAAATTTTTAGCATTTATAACGCAAGTTTTGAGGATCATCCTGCTGGTGATATTGTGCATAAAAACTTATATCATAGGAAACATGGTTTTGCGACATTAGAACAGCTTGTTGTCAGTAGAACTGATTTTGGGGAGACATTTTACTTTGATTATACTCAGTTTCAGGATGGTGAATGCCCACTCTACGTCAAGATTCCATCTGGAGCGTCACATTATTATGCAAGTAATTTTTATGAATTTCTCTGTAAAAGAATTAAAGAGCACGCAGGGGAAGATTTGTGAAAACCTATACCTTAGCTGATGTTGCAGTATTAGTTGATAAATATAATGATATTATCAATTTTCGTACTGAAGAAAATGTGGCTGATGATCTACGGATTGAAAAGGCGGA